>CAYVIS010000097.1:0-7710 GCA_964451565.1 uncultured Neisseria sp. | reverse complement strand
ATGTCTTCGGTGTTTTCACGGAAAATCACCATATTGGTTTTGCTCGGGTCTTTCAGCGGCGAGGGCACGCCGTTGAAGTAGCGCACCGGACGCACGCATTGATACAAATCCAACTCTTGGCGCAGCGCTACGTTCAGTGAGCGGATACCGCCGCCGACCGGCGTAGTCATCGGGCCTTTGATGGATACAGAATAATCTTTCAGGGCTTGCAGGGTTTCTTCCGGCAGCCAAACGTTGTCGCCGTAAACGCGGGTGGCTTTTTCACCTGCGTAAACTTCCATCCAGTGGATTTTTTTCTCGCCACCATAAGCCTTGGCCACGGCTGCATCGATAACGTCTTTCATCACCGGGGTGATGTCAACGCCGATGCCGTCGCCTTCGATAAAGGGGATAATCGGATTATTCGGAATCGCTTGGCCGGCTACGATTTTTTGGCCTTCGGTGGGGATTTGAATGTGACTCATGGTGTCTCCTGTTTTTATCGGGTTCTTTTACTTTTCACGGTTAGACCAACCGCAAGATGCTTTGCGATTATGCTTGATTTTTGACGCGGACGCTAGGGGTTGCAGACAATTCAAGGTAGAATAAAACATCTTGTAATTTAACGACAAAATAAATGAATGATTTGATTGTGTTTAACAAACCCTATGGGGTGATTTGCCAGTTTACCCCGCATGAAAAACACGGCTGCCTGAAAGACTATATTGCCGAGCCGGATTTTTATCCTGCCGGGCGCTTGGATACCGACAGCGAAGGCTTGCTGCTGCTCACCAACAATGGCCGCTTGCAGGCGCAGATTGCCGATCCGAAATACAAAAAAGAGAAAACGTATTGGGCGCAGGTGGAAGGTTTGCCTGATGAGGCCAAACTGGATTTGCTGCGCGCAGGTGTAGATTTGGGCGATTTTGTTACGCGGCCTGCCAAAGTGCGGCTGCCCGCAGCTGAAGAAACAGCGCGTTTATGGCCGCGCCGGCCGCCGATACGCGAACGTAAAAGCGTGCCTGATTTTTGGTTGGAAATCAAAATCAGCGAGGGCAAAAACCGGCAGGTGCGGCGGATGACAGCCAAGGCGGGTTATCCCTGTCTGCGCTTGGTGCGGGTAGCGGTCGGGCGGCTGAATCTGTTTGATTTGAATTTGGCTTTGGGACAGTGGCGTTTTTGCGGGGATAAGCCTTAACGATAGATTTGAGGCCGTCTGAAAAGGATTCAGACGGCCTCAAAGGATGAGTGCGCATGGTTGTAAAAAAACCGCCTTTCATTTATGAGGGCGGTTTTTCGCGCGCGGTTTTAACGCGATTCAGTTTGGCCGTGGGCACGTCGAGCGTTAAACGCACGTTTGGCTGCTTGGAATACGGCCTGACGTCTGCGGTGTTGCATAACAGACTCCTTTCTTTTTGTTGTTAAATACTTATCTCGGAAAGGGCAGTATGGCGGCATAAAGGATTTATTGCAAGCGCTTTTTCTATAAATTGATTTTATTTACGTTTGCCGCCGACATTCGACTGCTTGATTCAGGCCGTCTGAAAGGGGATATCAAACCGCTTATTTATGCTGTCGCGGCGGACGTTTGGCGAGGTCGTTAAGATGTTTAATCGGGCGCGATGCTTCCAGCTTGGCGGCACGGCGTTTGCTGGTGAATAAAACGATGGTGTAGATGCAGGCAAACAATAAGGCGCCTAAGGCGATGCTTTTTATCATGTTTCTATCATTCCGATAAGTTAGGCCGTCTGAACGTTTCAGACGGCCTATTAATCATTTGGGTTAGTGGCAGCCGCCGCTTTTGCCGCTGCACTTGCCACAACCGTCGCACGGGCTTGCCGATGAACGTTTGAAGATGAATTTGCGTAATACATAAACCACGCACAGCAACACAATAATACCTGCAATCACGTTTTGGGTCATGAAAAAATCCTCACAGAAATCTGATACACAATCAGGGCAAACAAATAGGCCAGCGCAAACAGATAGCCGGTAATCATCAGGGTTTGGCGGGTGGAACGCGTTTCCCGCTTGATAACGGCCAGCGTGGCCATGCACATCGGTGCGTAAATATACCAAGCGAGAAAGGCAAAGGCAGTGGGCAGGCTCCATTGGTTGTGTACAATGGGTATCAATGCCTGCTGCACAGCTTCATCGGAGCCTGCGCCCACAGCGTATACCGTGCCCAGCGCAGCCACCACCACTTCACGCGCGGCGATGCCCGGAATCATGGCGATGCACATCTGCCACGTGAAACCCAGCGGTGCAAAAATGGGCTGGATAAAGTGGCCGATGCTGCCGGCGAAGCTGTAATCAATCGCGGGGCCGCTTGCGCCTGCGGGTGGCGCAGGGAAGCTGACCAGCGCCCACAAAATCACGCTGATGGCGAAAATAACCGTACCGGCGCGTTTCAAAAACGCTTTCACACGATCCCACAGGCTGGTGGCGATGTGTTTGAAATTGGGCATGCGGAAAGTGGGCAATTCCATCAGCAGCGGAAATTGCTGCACATTGCCGCGCCGCCGCGCCAAGCGTTTCATGATATAGGCAGTCAGCCCGGCTGAAATAATGCCGATGAGATACAGGGCAAACAGGGTCAGCCCTTGCAGATTGAAAATGCCCCACACCGTGCGTTGCGGCACCACGGCAGCAATAATCAGTGCATACACCGGCAGCCGCGCCGAACAAGTGAGCATGGGCGCGATGGCGATGGTCACCAGCCGTTCGCGCGGATCTTGGATGGTGCGCGCCGACATCACCGCAGGCACGGCGCAGGCGAAGCTAGAGAGCAGCGGGATAAAAGCGCGGCCGGAAAGCCCGCTTTTCGAGAGCAGATTGTCGAGCAGAAACGCTGCACGCGGCAGGTAGCCTGAGTCTTCCAGTAGCAGGATGAAGGCAAACAGAATGGTAATCTGCGGCAGAAACACCAATACGCTGCCCATGCCCGCAATCACGCCGCTGACCAGTAAATCAGTGAGCATGCCCGGCGCAAGCGTGTCGGCCAGCCATTCGCCAAACAGACTAAACAAATATTCGATGCCGTCCATCAAGGGTGCCGACCAAGAATACACCGCCTGGAAAACCAGCAGCAAGACCAGCAACAGCAGCAGCAAGCCCCACAGCGGATGCAGCACCAATCGGTCGAGGCGCCGGTGCCATTCGGGCAACGCCATTTCGGTGTGCACCACTTGCTGCAAAATATGTTCCACTTCAGCGTATAAAGCGTTGCTGTCGAGTGCTTCCAAAGTCTGCTCGGCAGTTTGCGGATCGAAGTCGTGTTGTTCGTCGAGATTCATGGCGGCAACGGCTTGGCGCAATATTTGCACACTGTCGCTGCGGATGGCCGTGGTTTCCAATACCGGCACGCCCAATAACGAGCTGAGTTTGGCCGCATCGATTTTGAGGCCGCGCGAACGGGCGACGTCGCTGAGGTTGAGCGACACCACCATCGGCAGGCCGAGGGTTTTCAGCTCCAACATCATGCGCAGCGACATGCGCAGATTGGTGGCATCGGCCACCGCGATAATGGCATCGGGGTGCGTGCCGAAGCTGCCCAAAACCATATCGCGCGCAACGGCTTCATCGGGGCTGGTGGCGCGTAGACTGTATGTGCCGGGCAAGTCGATAATGCGGAATTCGGGGCGGCCGACGAGTGCGCCTTCGCGCTTATCGACGGTAACGCCCGGATAGTTGGCTACTTTCGCATGCGCTCCGGTGAGCGCGTTGAACAGCACGGTTTTACCGCAATTGGGCGCACCAACCAGAGCAAAATAACGGGTATTCATAAGCGGAAAAATGGTTCAGACGGCCTGTTGCTTATTAAGGCCGTCTGAAAAGCAAAGGTTATTCAGACACGCAGCAGAGGATTTTGGCCGCTTCGGCTTCGCGCAGGGAAAATTGCGACTGGTTGCCCAAACGCACGGCAAACGGGCCGCGCCCGAGCAGACCGGTCGCAATCAGTGTAATCGGCATGCCGTCTGAAAAGCCCAAATCGGCCAAGCGGCGGCTGACCACATGGTCAAGCTGGCCGAAAGCGGGGTTGGGCGCGATGGTGTGGATATACACAGCTGCGCCTTTGCGTAAGCGGGAGAGGGGCAATACAGACATAAAACACCTGTCGGAAAAAGTTGCAGAGTCGGCCAGCGCGACATGTCGATGCAAATAGAAAAAGGAAGAAGGTGCTGGCTTTTATTTAGAACCATTATCAATCCTCTTTGGCAAGGGGGCAAGTGGGAATAAAAATGATGGTCGGTAAATTAATCTATTTTTGTAGTTTTGTTGATATAAGGCAAATGGGATGTTGGCGGGGTTGCACGCAGATATAGTGGATTAGATTTGAACCAGTACAGCGTTGGCTCGCCTTGCCGTACTAGGTGTACTGTCTGCGGCTCCCCGCCTTGTCCTGATTCAAATCTAATCCACTATAGCTATCACGGTAATTTGTGGAGATGGCTTTCATCTGGCTCGGCCTAGTGTTTGGGTAGGGGGAGAGGGGGCGTGATGAAAATGTCGTCTAAAACAGCTTTATAAGTAATTTTGGTTTACATTTCTTCAAACAAAAACTGTTATCATCATTTCATGATTTTTCAGCCAATGGTTTTATGCTTGTGGAAGAAAACGCTCATGTTGTTGTCACTGGCCGCTTTGATAGAAAAGCCGTCTGAAAAATGCTTTCAGACGGCATCTTTATTTTTTATGGAAACGTTCTGTGAAAAATATACTGAATAAGCTGGGCTTGTGCGGAAGCGGTGGTGTCATATAGTGGATTAGATTTGAACCAGTACAGCGTTGGCTCGCCTTGCTGTACTAGGTGTACTGTCTGCGGCTCTCCGCCTTGTCCTGATTCAAATCTAATCCACTATATTTCCGGCAGACAAACAAAACCCCTGCCAATCGGCAGGGGCGGGAAGGGCGGGTTTATTCCCACTCGATTGTGGTTTGCCGAAAAAACATATGTATTTTCAACAAGTTATAACTTTCATCTCGCTGAATGCCATGAAAAGTACCATACTTATCTATTCGCGCTAACTATTGCCGCCAGCCCAGCATCAATGTTCGGATAGCAGTTCTTTTTCCCCTGCCTCTTGGCAGCGGCGGGTTCCTGACCTGGCCTCGCATAGCCGGATAGATTGCACGCAGCGTAGTACGATGAAATTTTGTCCGCCTACCTTAAGCAACATTTTTTGTACTTGAGCCCGCTACCGCAATGACACGGGTCGTTCCGGCCGAGCTTCATTCGGCTGACCTCTCTTGAATATCGAGGAAGAGCATCGCGCACTTTTGATGCCGGTTTCATGTCGGCGGTCAGCTGCTCCATTTCGTCAGAAGCTTCCCACGGAAAATCCAACGTGATACCAAACTGGACTTGCCCAGTCGGGCTAACAGAGACTCCAAACCACTGTGCAGCACGTTGCTGGTACTTCCGTTTAGCGCAGTGGGTCTCCAACACAGCAATCGCTTCTAGAGATGGCGTCGGGTTGCAATGGAAGCTGACTCCGCAAGGGGGTGTGCTCGATGCAAGCGTAACGTCGTGTCGCTTACCGTCGATCTGCGCCTTCTTTGTGATGATTTCGAGTACGCGATGGACGTTCCTGCACGAATCTTCGTCCATTGAAAGCAAGTGGAAGCCGAGTTCGAGAGTTGCCGGGTCCGCCCTAGCTTCGATTTCCTTGATGAGGTTCTCGTAACGAGTGCCACGCATCTTCGTGAGGATGCCCACTGGTGTGTCGTCGCCGGGCTGGTTGTCCCTGCGCACCATCATCGCTGTGTCCAGGTCTCGCGCAATGGAGTCCTCAAGCATGACTAGATCGTGCTTCTCATCCAGCCAGAGATTCTGCTTAAGGTGATAGCCGAGCACGGTCAACTCGTGCCCGCTCATCAGCTTGTCCGAGGCAGCCACGCGCAATTTCACATATCCAAGCAGCCGCAGCGGCGTCGCCAGCATTTCCGTCAACGTATCGAGAAGGAACACATCCATCACGAACGGAGGTCGGATGACATCAGTTGTCTGGAACTTCAGGGACTGGCTTGCCTGAAAGGCCAGTGCCGGATAGTGTTCCGACCCAAGGCTGAACAGGAAGACCTCTTTGATGCTGGGTGGAAGCACGACTTCTTTCTTGTTGTCGTCCACCAACCGACATCCACCGGCAAGCAGCTCGTTCGCGCATGTCCAGCCTTGATCATACGAATCTTGGATGGCAGCAGCGAAGTCGGCTTTAAGCTGGTTATCGTTTCCCTTGCGCGCAGCGATGGTCAGCTTCTTAGCCTTCGCCTGCAAAATGATGAGCCGGTCTCCATAGATGACCAGAACATCTGCCTCACCCACAATGTCTTTGCCACGATGCAGGTTCACATTGGCATAGACATGCTCATGGCCGAAGACTCCGGCCAAGCGGCGCGCAGCGAACTGCTCGGTAAAGACACCGCGATGCTTGGCGGCTGTCGGGCGGTAAACCTTGTCGTCCCACATCCAAAAGAACGGAGATTCGTATAGCGCCTCGTAAATGGCGTAATGCGAAAAGAGAAGCACAGTTCCACGGTCGGTCGGTAGCAGCGGCCGCGCAGCGACCTCGTTGAAGTCACCCACCTCCTTGAACCCCGAGTTATCTCCCGCAAAGAGGAACGCGCGGAAGAAGGCTTCGACTATGTCTTTCTCAACACCACTATGAAACGCCACCTCATCCAGCGAGAACTCAAATGCGGGCAACCAAGTCACGGGAGGGGCGATAGCCGTTCGGGTATCTGCGAGAAGTCGCGTCCCCTTCTCATCCATCAAGGCGCACATCGTCTTTGCGATGGTCCGCGCCTGGCCGGATGTGAAGCCCTTGTTCTTGAGCATCCATGCGTCATCGGCCCCGTACTTCTCGGGCACAAGATCCCTGTACTGAAAGGCATAGGCTGACTCAGTGCCGTAAAAGATAGGTTCTCGCATCCCCGGGCCGTGCCACGGATTTGGCGGTGTGGCACCCGCTTTCACCGCCTCGAACATGGACGCGAACATCGGGTAGGACATCGAGTTGTGCAGTTCCTGCAAAAGAGCATCGGTGCGCTTGACGTAGCCCTCGGTCACATCAGTCGGCTGCTGAGACAGGTCTAACGGCTTCTTTACCATCAGGCCAATCAGCGTCGTCAATTCCGTCCGGATAAGGCGCTCTCTACTGAACAATCGATCCATGTCGGACGGCTTCAGCTTGCCCTTAATGTGGATGACGTTGTCGCGATGACAAATGTGTGCAACCGCATGAACGTATCCAGGCGATCCAGCTAGCGTGGTCAAATCCTCAAGAATTTGGGATTCTTCGCGCGGTTTCTCCATGCTTCCTCCTATCTAGTTCGCAAGCCTCGTTTGCGTGATCCTTGCCGCGATGAGGATGATCCAAAAAATTTCCGCGCGCGGAAATTTCCGTCATCCGTCCATGCCGCCGACTGCTCCCGCATCAGAGATGCCGCGGGCCAACTTCTCCCACCGCTCCATTGCCTGAGCCTTCGCCTCCGGTTTCGCATCCTCCGGGATGGGCGGGGTGTGCATGTAGTAGGACTTGATGAACAACTCCTGCATGGTCATCAGCTTCTGCATCTCACTCCGCGTCCGCCGCATCTCGTTGTGCAGGGCCTTGAAGCTACCGGCCTGGCGCTTCTCCAAGTCCACCATCGCCCGGTGAAGCTCATCCCCCTGTATGTACTGCCGCGCAGCCTCACGGAACAGCCCCGGCACTGACCAGCCGCGCGCCT
>CAYVIS010000096.1:0-7753 GCA_964451565.1 uncultured Neisseria sp. | reverse complement strand
AAATTGAGGTTGACGCGCGGTTGCAGGGCGCGGTTGATTTCCTGCTCGATGTTGTAGCTTTCAAACAACGGCCGCTCGCCCTGAAACAGATGGGTTTTTTCCAGCGCGCCCTGCACATAGCATTCGGCGAATTCGACCATGCGCTGGTGGTTTTCTTTGGAATCGACCAGGATTTCGCGGGTATTGTCGCTGAACATGTCGCGCAACACGCGCAGGCTGAGCGGCAAATCCTGATACAGCAGCGTTTCGGGCGGGCGGGTTTTGGCCTGGCGCTGGATATTCGCCCACACTTTGGTAAGGTAGTCGATATCGGCCTGCAGTTCGGCGTCGGTGGCGGTTTCGGCGCTGGTGCGGATGATGTAGCCGTGGCAGGCTTCTTCGGGCAGCAGATTGTTGAGACGCTCGCGCAGGCTGTTGCGCTCGTCTTCGTCTTCGATGCGTTGGGAAATGCCGATGTGCTCGTCTTGCGGCAGGTGCACGAGGAAGCGTCCGGCCAGCGAAATCTGGGTGGAGAGGCGTGCGCCTTTGGTGTTGATGGGGTCTTTAATCACCTGCACCAACACCGATTGGCCTTCAAACAGCATGTGTTCGATGCGCTGGGTTTCATCGGGATTTTGGCGCTGTTCCAACACATCGACAATGTGCAGAAACGCCGCGCGCTCCAAACCGATGTCGATAAAAGCGCTCTGCATGCCGGGCAGCACGCGGCGCACCACGCCCAGATAAATATTGCCGACCAAGCCGTGGCCGCTGTTGCGCTCGATGTGCAGCTCGCAGATATTGTTTTCTTCGAGCATGGCCACGCGCGTTTCCTGCGGGGTGATGTTGACCAACACGGTTTCGGGCGGGCGCACGACATCTTTGGGCAGGGGAATACCGGAAAACATATTAACATCCTGAAAAAATTAAAATATTTTTGCCATCGGTTCTCAAGTGCACACATGAAAGCGGATGGCAAAAGTATTTCTGCGGGGATGCTGTTGCCGGAGCAAAAGAAGTCAATCAGGTAATGATTTTGAAACCTGCCTACTATACGCGAAATCAAGGTTTTAGGCCAATTGGAAAAGCCGTAAAGATTGTGGGGTTGATGGGTTCAGACGGCCTTTGTTATGAAAAGGCCGAGGCCTTTGCACAATACATTTTTTCCTGAAAATAGCCGATAAACCTGTCATTAGCTGCGCAAGTCCGCTACGCTACCCCGGCGCAGGCCGGAATCCATTTGCCAAGATTCAGGAATTTGATTTAAAACAGTTTTGCGCGAAGCATGGATTCCGGCCTGCGCCGGAATGACGAAACTTGGTCACTTTGTAATTAATGCTGCAATAGCAATTTTGTAAAAGTTTCAGACGGCCTGCGGTTTATTCAGCGGCCGTCTGAAACGGCGGCACGGCCAAGCCGCATTGCGCCAGCAGCGCCACGGTTTCATACACCGGCAAACCCATCACGCCGGTGAAGCTGCCGCGCAAATCGGCGACAAACACGCCGCCCAAGCCCTGAATGCCGTAGGCCCCGGCCTTGTCCATCGGTTCGCCGCTGCCGATGTAGGCATCGATTTCGGCGGCGGAAAGGGCTTTGAAACGCACGTCGCTCTGCTGCACCGCGTGCACGCTCTGCCCCTGCCAATGCACGCACACGGCGGTCAACACCTGATGCACTTGGCCGGAGAGCTGTTGCAGTATCGCGCGGGCATGGGCGGCGGATTCGGGTTTGCCGAGGATGTGGTTGTCCAGCGCCACGGTGGTGTCGGCGGTGAGTATGGCAAACTCAGGCGCGCTATCGTGCGCGGTCTGCCATTGCGCCAACGCGGCGGCGTTTTTTTCGCGTGCCATACGCAAAACGTAATCACGGGCAGGCTCGTCGGGCTGCGGCGTTTCGTCGATGTCGGCAGGCAGACGCAGGATGGTGTAGCCGAGGTTTTCGAGGATTTCGCGGCGGCGCGGGCTGCCGGAGGCAAGATAGAGTGTGGGCATGGCGGTTCTTTATCTATAGGCCGTCTGAAAACGGCGGCCGGTTTTGAAAACGGTTTTGGTTAGTGGAATATACGATATCAGTGGTTTTTGCCTTGCTTGCCCACCGCCGCGCGTTGAGCCGCATCGAGCCAGCGCGTCGGTAGCAGCCGTTTCAGATACCAGAAAAGCTGTGTCGGAAAGGTCACGCGGTAACGGGCTTTCGGGCGCGCGGCGGTGAGCGCCTTCACGCACACGGCGGCGCAGTCGGGCGAGCTCATGGTAAACGGCGCGGCATCGCCTTCGGTTTGCAAGCGGTTGAGTTGGGCGCGGTAGCTGTTGGCGTGGACGCTGGCGTCGATATCGATGTAGCGGCGGAATGTAATCAGCGCATTGGGGCGGAAACGGGTGGCAATCGGCCCCGGCTCGACCAGGCTTACAAAAATGCCGCTGCCGTGGGTTTCGTGACGCAAAGTGTCGCACATGCCTTCGAGCGCGAATTTGCTGCTGTTATACGCGCCACGCCACGGCATGGCGGCGAAACCGAGGATGCTGCTGTTGACCAACACGCGCCCGCGGCCTTGGCGGCGGAAGATTTTCATGGCGTGGGTGATGCATTCCCACGCGCCGAACACATTGGCGTCGAATTGAGCGGCGAGGGCGGCACGCGGAATGTCTTCCACCGCACCGACTTGGCCGTAACCGGCGTTGCAAAACAGCGCATCCAGCTGCCCGCCGGTGGCGGCAAGAATGTGGGCAAACGCTGCTTCGATTTGGGCGCTGTCGGTCACATCGAGCAATAATGCATCGCTCAAGCTTTCGGTTTTCAGACGGGCCACGTCTTCGGGGCGGCGGCAGGAAGCAAACACGCGCCAGCCTTGCGCGTGCAGCTGTTTGGCGGTGTCGTAGCCGATGCCGCTGGAGCAGCCGGTGATGAGGATGGTGGGCATTCGGTCAGCCTAAAAAGTTTCAGACGGCCTTTGTATCACATTCAGGCCGTCTGAAAAACATTTACCGCTTATCGTGAATTAGGTTGAACCCATGCAGCGTTGGCTCGCCTTGCCGTACTAAGCGTACTGTCTGCGGCTTCACTCAAAGAGAGCGATTTACTAAGGTGCTGAAGCACCAAGTAAATCAGTCCCGCCTTGTCTTGATTCAACCTAATCCACTATATTTCTTATTTTACGGCTGTCCGACCACTTGATCGGCTTCTTTTATCAGACTTTCAGGCAGCGTAAAGCCTTGCGCCTGCGCGGCGGCGGGGTTGACGAACAATTCGCCCGCTTTGGGATGCTCGGGCTTGATGTCGCCCGGTTTTTCACCCTTGAGCACGCGGGCGACGATTTGGCCGGTCTGCACGCCCAAGTCGTAGAAATTGGGGCCGTAAGCCGCTACCGCGCCGCGTGTAACCGTGCCGGTGTCGGCGGCCACCAGCGGGATTTTGATTTCGGTGGCGGCTTTATACATGGCTTCATAGGCGGATACCACGCCGTTGTCGGTGGCGGTGTAAATCAGGTCGGCCTTGCCGCGGAGGCTGCGCGCGGCGGTGCCCACATCGGTGGTGCGCGGCGCGGCCACGGCGATGACTTTGATGTTTTTCGGCGTCAGATAGGTTTTCATGCGCTCCAATACCACGGTGGAATTGATTTCGCCGGGGCTGTAGACATAGCCGATGCGTTGGAGCGACGGCAGCATTTTCTGCATCATTTCAAACTGCGGCTCAAACGGGATGTAGTCCGACAGGCCGGTGACGTTGGTGCCGGAGGGTTTGTCCATGCTCGGCACCAGTTTGGCGGCCACCGGGTCGATGATGGCGGTGAAAATCACCGGAATGCTTTTGGTGGCGGCCACAATAGGTTGCGCGCTGGGTGTGGAAATCGCCACAATCGCATCGGGTTTGTCGGCGGCGAATTTTTTAGCAATCTGGCCTGCGGTGGCCGGGCTGCCTTGGGCATTTTGAAAGTCGATTTTCAGATTCTCGCCCACTTTGAAACCGGCGGCGGCCAAGCCGTCTTCCACGCCTTTGCGGGAAGCGTCCAGCGCCGGGTGGTCGACAATCTGGGTGATGGCCACGGTTTTGACTTCGGCGGTTGCAGCAGGCGCGGCGGCTTTTTGTTCGGCAGGCGAGCAGGCGGCCAACAGCAGCGCGAGGGTGGCGAAAGAGGCGGTTTTCGGGGCAAGCATGGGATTCTCCTGAATTTTTATCAAACGCCAATCCGCTCATGGCGGCGGCTTTCGCTGCACTATAGGCAAAATCCGCCTGTTTTGCATCTGCTGCCGAGGTGTTGTTTGGGATTTTGGGTGCCATAAAATAGCGTGCAATCGTATGAGATTGATGTTTTCAGGCATATTCATTTTCAAAATCAGTAAAAACGGCAGTAAAGCGCGCCGAGCGGGAAATGAACGGGCTTTGTTGCCCCCGGGCAGAGCGTATCGGATTTTCCGTGCTTCACGCTACAATGCGGCCTGAACCATCTTTCACGGAACCACATGGAATTTTCAACAGCCTTGGCTGCATTGGCCGTTTCGGCATTTACTTCAGCTACCATCCTGCCCGGCACTTCGGAAGCGGCGTTTGTGTTGCTGCTGCAGCAATACCCGCAGGCGTGGTGGGCGGCATGGCTGGTGGCGGGTACGGCCAACGGCTTGGGCAGCGTGGTTTCCTACGGCATGGGGCGGTTGATTCCGCCGAAGCAGCAGCCGTCTGAAAAAGTGATGCGCTGGCTGCGGCGCTGGGGCGTGTGGTCGCTGCTGCTGGCGTGGCTGCCGTTGGTGGGCGACGGTTTGCCGATTGCGGCGGGCTGGCTGCGGTTGAACGTTTGGGCGAGCGCGGCGATGCTGCTTATCGGTAAATTTTTGCGCTACGGCGTGTTGTTGGCGGGGGTGAAAGGGCTGATGATGTGGTGAGGATGGGTGATGTTTGGAAGTGTGCGTGTTGATAGGGCGATATGTTGATGCTGCTATTTATTGGTGAGGCCGTCTGAAAGTTTTGCGTTCAGACGGCCTTTTTATGCTCATCTGCTATTCATCCGATATTCGCCCGCGCCACACCGTCGCCGCGCTCAACAGCGAAAACGCCGCCATAATCGCCATCATCACCAGGCCGGATGGGTCGCTGAAGTGGGCGAGCAACAGCGAGGAGATGATGCCGCTGCCGTATTGCAGCGAGCCGATGAGGGCGGAGGCGGAGCCGGCCATTTCGGGCACTTTGTCGAGCGCCATCACATTGGCACCGGCGGCGATGACGCCGTTGGTGGCGAAAAAGAAAAACACCGGCACAATCACCGCATAAATGCCGCCGATGCCCAATATCACCAATGATACGGCGGTGATGGTGGCGAATACGGCGATTAAGGTGGCGGCTTTCAAGAGGCTGTTTAGGCGGAAATGTTTAACCAGCGAGCGGTTGATAAAGCTGATGAGCATCAGCCCGACAATATTCAAGCCAAACAGATAGCCGTAGTGTTGCGGGTCGATGCCGAAATGGTCGATATACACCGCCGGCGAGCCGGCGATAAAGGCATAGGCGGCGACATAAAAAAAGGTCACACACAGGGTATAGCGCATGAATTCGGGTTTGCCGAGCAAGATGCGGTAGTTTTTAAACGTGCCGAGAAACGCGCCTTGGGTACGTTTTTCCTGCGGATGGGTTTCGGGCAGGAAAAGCAGCGACGCAAACAACAGCACGCCAATCACTGCCAGCAGCCAGAAAATATGGTGCCAACTGCCCCACACGATGATTTTACCGCCGAGCAAAGGCCCGATAATCGGCGCAACCGCCATAATCATGGTGAGGGTGGAGAGCATTTGCGCGGCGCGGGTGCGTTCAAACATATCCCGCACCATTGCGCGCGATAGCATCGGCGCGGTGCAAGCCCCAAACGCCTGAAACACCCGCCAAAACACGATTTCACCCATCGAATCCGACAAGGCGCAACCTGCCGAACCGATGATAAACAGCACCATGCCGATAAACAGCGGTAATTTACGCCCGATGCGGTCGCTGACCACGCCCCAAAACAGCTGGGCAAGGGCAAAGCCGACCAGAAAACCGGTGATGGTCAGCTCGGCGTCGCCCTGTAAATCCTTGCTCATTTGCGGCATGGCGGGCAGATAAATGTCGGTAGACAGCGAAGTCACCGCCATCAACGCGCCGAGAATCAACAGCAGCCAAGCGCTGGTGGGTGAGGCTTGTGGCATTATTTATCCAGTCCTTTTTCTTTCAGCCAATCTGTTGCCAAATCAACCAATTGGGCGTTGTTTTTCTCGCCCATCAAAAAATGCGAATTGCCTTTGATGCCGATTTCGGGCAGGTGCACCAGCGTGGCATCGCCGCCGTGGCGGTTGATGGCGGCGACAAATTGTTTGGCCATCGCCAATTCGGTGCCCCATTTGTCTTCACCGACATTATCCGAGCCTGTCTGAATATAGTCGCCGTAATACAGCACAATCGGCATGCGGGTCAGCTTGAGAAAATCATTCATCGGCACGCCCATCGCGCTGCCGCTCAATGCTGAAAAGCGGGCTTGGGTGATGACGGGCATTTCGGTTTCGGGGAACACAAACGGCGTACCGCCCGGTTCGTACGAGATGATGCCTTTCACCTTATCGCTGCGTATCGCCGCCCGCCAGCCGATGGTGCCGCCCATCGAATGCGTGACCAACACCGCGCCGTCTGGTGTTTGATCGACCAGTTTTGCCAGTACATCGGCGTTCAAATCATTATCCAGCGGGCCCGAGCCGACTGTCCAGCTTTGTTGGAAACGGTCGTAATTTTGTGCGCCTTCGGGGAATTGGGCATTCGGCACGGGGTTGCCTTGGCGGTCGTAATGGCCGATGCGCGACAGGATATAAAAGGTTTTGTCGGCATACATCGGGTTGCTGCTCCACGGCGTATCAGACGTGGTGGCTTGGGTGGATAAATTGGCCTCGCCGCTGCGCGGTTGGTCGAGCAGATAGACGCTGTAGCCTTTGCGCAGAAACAGCGTGTTGAAGCCTTCGCGCTCGTCTACGGTCGTCTCCCACGTGCGTTTGCTTTGCGCACCACCGTGTTGGAAGATGAGCGGATAGCGTTTGGCATGGCTCGGCACTTGGTAATTCACATAGGCAAAATCGCCATACGCACGCTGACCATTCGGGGCGATAAAGTTTTGCGGGTTAAACGTGCCCTCGTGGGTAACGTAGCTGCCGCCCACGGTAAAGCTGCCTTGTTCGGCAATCGACAACGGCGCTTTTTCAGCGGCATAAACATGGCCGATGAACAGCAGCGACAAGGCCGCGCCCAGTAAGGTTTTGCGGACATTCATTTTCGATTTCCCCGTCATCATTCGCCCATTACGCGGTCTTCGCTGATTAAGAAATGCGCCACGCGTTTGGCAATCAGCCATTGGCCGTTCACGCGGCGGTAGCTGTCTTCATAGCGCACATAATGGCTGAGCATCATGGCTTTGCCGTCTTTTTCGTGCGTGAGCGCCACTTGGCAATAGGTGATGCCTTCGGCGCTGTCGTCGCCGGTGAAGCTGACGGTTTGCTGGCCGTTTAAGTGATACACCTTGTCGAAATTGGCCAAATAGCCGCTGAACGCATTGCCGATTTCTTCACGGCCTTTGGCGCTGACAAACAGCTCGCCATTAATATAGGTGTTCACCTCGGCATCTTCGCTAAACAGCGGCATTTGCTCGGCCACGCGTTTTTCGTCGGCCAGATTAGAGAAATGATCGACCAGATGTTTGATTTCGAAACGGTCTTGGATTGTAAGAAAAGCTAGCGTTGTTTACAGTATTTGAAAGACAATGCTGTATGAACAT
>CAYVIS010000095.1:0-7792 GCA_964451565.1 uncultured Neisseria sp. | reverse complement strand
CGCAATTCTACTTCCGTACCACCGACGTTACCGGCGCGGTAACCCTGGGTGAAGGTGTAGAAATGGTAATGCCGGGTGAAAACGTGGCCATCACCGTAGAACTGATTGCCCCGATTGCCATGGAAGAAGGTCTGCGCTTCGCGATTCGCGAAGGCGGCCGTACCGTTGGTGCCGGCGTGGTATCTGGCGTAATCGCTTAAGAAGGATAAAGATAATGGCAAACCAAAAAATCCGCATCCGTCTGAAAGCTTACGACTACAGCCTGATCGATCGCTCAGCTCAAGAAATCGTTGAAACCGCCAAGCGTACCGGCGCCGTTGTAAAAGGCCCGATTCCGCTGCCGACCAAAATCGAACGTTTCGACATCTTGCGCTCACCGCACGTGAACAAAACTTCACGCGAACAGTTGGAAATCCGCACCCACTTGCGCCTGATGGACATCGTGGACTGGACTGACAAAACGACTGATGCGCTGATGAAGCTGGACTTGCCAGCTGGTGTTGATGTAGAAATCAAAGTTCAATAATCATTGCTTTGAAAACCGAACGAGTAAAACCGTTCGGTTTTTTGTTTGTAGATTTATTTTTAGATAAAAGTAGGCCGTCTGAAATATATATTTGGAAGAAAATGAGTGATTCCGATATATATTTCAGACGGCCTTAGTCAAACTATCTCCCATCTTATTGTAAGAATTTCTTCAGTAGAGTGGGTTTGTTGTAGTTGAAACTGGATTTTTTCAATCAGCTCATCCCGTTTGGTTTCAATCTCATCTTCGATTTCCCAAACTTTATTGCGTTGCCGGCTTAGGTTTTTTTCTAAATCGCGCTGTCTCTTTTCCCATATCTGCTGCTCTGCTAGATTTGGTGCTTGCTGTTTTTGTCTTTTGGTTTCTTTGATTTGGTTTTTTATATCTTGTAAAGCTTGCTGGGCAGCAAGCTTTAGATCTTCAGCCCACTTATCCAAACGTTCGCTTTCCTTAGCAAGCAATTCGTGATTACGTTCGGCGTGATAGTGAATGGCTGCTTGACGGGCTTGTATGGCGTTTTCTGCCAAATCTTCAGGCGGCTTAAGAACAGTCGAAGCTGCTGTGGCGGGCAGCAACAGCAGTTTGCGGCAAAATTCCTCATCCAGCCATTCGCCGTCATCGGTGCGGGCGGTAAATATTAGTCTTTCTTCCTGCTGAACTTTTGAGCGGAAACTTAATTTGTCCATACGCAGCCAACCGCTTTGCCCTTGCCTGGCGGCCAGTATGCTGATTTTTCGGGTTTGAGCCGCATAATCAAAGTGTAGGGTTGTAACAGGTTTTGTGGCATTCAGGCCTTGTGTAATGCACCATTTTCCCAAGGGCGCGCTGAGGCGGTGCGATATGGCCGTACTGTTTTTATCTTTTTGTGCGGGCAGGGTATACAGTTCGGCCGGAATCCCGTGTTCCGGTGGTCGATGAAGAAGGAACCGCTTGGTATCTTCGTCAAAATCAGCATGGTGTTGTAGTGCAAAACGGGAAAGCAGCCAAAACCAGCGACCGACTTTATCCAGTTGTGCCTGACTTTGAATTTTTTGCAGATTCAGGTGCGCGTGTACGTCTTCGTCGAAATGCTCCAGCAGTTTGTTTCCGGTTTCCGCAAGCGTATTCTCAATTTCGCTTTCCAACGATTTTTGCAACGTGTTAAAAGCTGCTGTTATTTCAGATGGCGTGCGGCAGGTATCGTAAATTTCTGCTATGCGTTTTTCAAAATCTACACCGCTTTCAATACGCCCCAAAATTTCATCCGATGCACCGAATACACCGTCAAATAAGCGGAATTTATCGGTCAAAAGCTCCAATACGCGCTTATCCGCTTCATTGCGCCGGTTTAAAAAATTGATGACTACCACATCATATTTCTGCCCGTAACGGTGGCAGCGGCCGATACGCTGCTCTACCCGTTGCGGATTCCACGGTAAATCGTAATTGATGATAAGCGAACAGAATTGCAGGTTCACGCCTTCTGCGCCCGCTTCGGTGGCAATCATGATTTCGGCCTGATGTTCAAATTCTGCGATTAATGCACTGCGCTTATCTACTTGCGGCGAACCGCTGATTTGCGTGTTGTCGGCGGTTTTCAACCAGTTTTGATAAACCGCTTCCGCGTGCGGTGTATTGTTGCTGCCTGAAAACATGACGACTTTGCCTGTATAGCCGTTTTGTTCCAGAAAATTAAACAGATAGTGCTGGGTGCGTACCGATTCGGTAAAAATTACTGCTTTTTGGGCGGCACCGGCTTCACTCATATGGGCAAAACCTGTTTGTAGGGCACTAAGCAATGCCGCAGCCTTGCTGTCGGTTTTCAGACGGCCTGCTTGTTCGATAAAGCCCTGTAATAAAGCAGTTTCTTCGATTAATGTTGTGTGTTCGTCAAGGCCGTCTGAAAGTTGGGGGGATTCGTTTTCGGTATGTTCAGTGTGTTCGTCCAGCCACTCGCTGCCGAATCCCTCATCTTGCCAATCGTCAAGCAAACCGCTTTGTGCCAGTCGGTTTTGCTCTTTTTCCAAGCGGAGACGGATTTTTTCCAGCGTATGTTTGACTGCCTCAGGGCTGGAAGCCAAGAGTTTGCGCAGAATCAGTGCGGTTAAGTGGCGTTGGTTTTTGGGGAGTGCATGGCTGTGTTCGCGGCTGACAAAATCGGATACCGCTTCATAAAATGCCTGTTCGTCATCGTTGGGCGTAAATTGCTGGGTCAGCGTATGGCGGCGCGTGTAGCGGATATATTCTGACACATCACGGCGCAAAGTACGTTTCACAAAACCTTGCAGACGTGATTTTAATTCATCGTGTTCTGCCTGCTGCACATACTGGCGGCGGAAGGCTTTTTCATCGCCAAACAGATGTTCGTCCAGCAACGTAGACAAGCCGTAAAGCTCCATCAGCGAGTTTTGCAGCGGTGTGGCCGAAAGCAGCATCTTGCGCCGTCCGGCCAATGCACTTTTCAAGGCTTGGCCGATTTTATTACCGGGACGGTGGGTATTACGCAGTTTATGCGCTTCATCCAGAGCAACATAATCCCATAACCCACCTGCCAAAATATCTGCCGATTTTGCCGCAAACTGGTACGACATAATCAACACATATTGGCCGCTACACTCACTCAGCAGACGGCTTAAGCTGCCTGAAAAAGGTTTTAGCACGGCTTTATCGACCACCATTGAGGGCAGGGCGAATTTTTCCGTCAGTTCGTTTGCCCATTGCTTGCGCAGGCTGGCCGGGCAGATAACCAGTAAACGGCGTTTTTGCTCCGCCCACATTTGGCACAACACCAAACCGGCTTCTACCGTTTTGCCCAAACCCACTTCATCGGCCAGCAATACACCTTCTTGCAAAGGATTGTTCAGTGCAAACAAAGCTGCCTCGATTTGGTGCGGATTCAAATCCACCCGCGCGTCAAACAATGATTGCGTAAGCCGCTCGCCTCCGCCTTTTTGCGCGCTGATTTCATGAGCAAAGTATTTGGCCTGATGGGGCGTAATTTTCATCATCTTTCCTTTCAGACGGCCTCATCACTTAAAATCATGGCAAACATCTTTTGCAGATAGTCGGGCTTGTCCATAAACAGAATATGCTTTTCGGCAAATTCCGCTTCCGATTTGCCGAACACCGCCAATGCGCCCGTTTCGGCGGTATCTTCGCTCGGGGTAACCGCCAAAATAAAGCTGTTGAGCGTGAGATTGAGTGCAAGTGACTGCTCCAGCTTTTTCACTTCCTCAAAAAGCCCGAATTTCGGATCGTTCCAAGCCATTTTGCGGATGCCTTTCGGATCGATAAACGTGAGCCATTGCCGCCCGCTTTCCTTATCCACCAACCAAAGCAGAAAATCGGGATAAAAATTACCTGCCAGCGCAAAGCCCAAGCCTTTGGCTTTATTGGCCGCATTACGCAGCAAGTACAAATCTTTGCCTTGCGTCCATTCTTTCAGACAGCTTGAAGCCGAAGCAGCCTGTAAATCTTGCACAAACTGCACTTCGCTATGCGCCCCCAGAGCCAGCGGTTTCATGGTAAAAGGCAGGGCATCGCGCTTTTCTAATACTATTATCGGGTAGAACAAATGCGGGTCGAAACAGATGGCTTCTACATTGGGCGCGCTCCAGCCCAACACTTTTTTCAACTCGCCGCTTTCCACGCGGATTTTCAAATCTTCCAGCTTTTGATGATACTCGCCGCCTGCGTCTGAACCTTCAATCTCAAACACATAGTTCTCCAGCATTGAGCCGTTGTGTTCGTCTACCCAAACCGTTTCGTAAAACTGCCCCTCATAAGCCGCTTTCAGCCGTGCGTAGAAATCTTCCACATAAAGCAACAGCAAATCGGTCAGCCACTTTTCCTGCTTGAGTACATCGGCAAAATCCTGCACCGCCAATGCACGCTCAGGCGCAAGTAGGGTATACCAGTGATTGCTTTCGGCAAATGTTTTCAGACGGCCTTTGTCCAGTCGTAAGTTGTACCAAGATTTCGCGTGCTTATGGTGTTGCACGGTCAGATAAATCTTATCCCAATCGAAAAATGCAAAACACGCCGCATTCAGGCTGCTTTTCCGTTTCTGCGTTTCCAAGGTCTGCACTGTTGCCGCCCCTTTAGTGGCCAACGCATCGATTTGCGGATACAAATCCAATACCGCGTGTGGTGTTTTGATTTTGCCCTGCCATTGTTCGGGAACATCAAACAAATCCACTTTCTGCGTACGCTTGAAACTGTTCTCGCGGTTACCCTGATATTGCGCGTCCAGCTTCAGCGTTTTCAGCTTCACACCTTTAGGCAGATTCGGCTGTACTTTGAAATCCAGCGTAATCACTTCATCCAAATCCACGCCTTCTTCGGCCAGATACTCGCGGAATTTGTCCATATAATCGGCATTCACACCGAAAATATTCAGCGTTTCCAGCTTTTCTAAAAACACGCCTTTCGGACGCTCGTGCGGCAGACTGCGTTTGAGTGAGAAACCGCGGCCTTTCAAGCGCACCCCGCGCCCGAACAGCTGGATAATCTGGCTGCCTTCCGATTTGCCCATATTCAGCAAACCCATGGTCGATACGCGCCAGCTTGACCAGCCTTCGGTAAATTTACGCGAACCGATTAACAGGTTCACGCTGCTTTTGGACGTATTGATTTTGTCGAACAGGCCGTCTGAAAACTCATCCGTACCGCTGTCGAAATCAAGATGGTTTTCCGCCGCTTTCAGCAAGCCTGCGGCATTGCCGATGTTAATCATGCCGAACGGCGCGTTACCACCCACGCGCAAAGCCAATTCGCCATCGCCTTTTTTCAACAAATCCAAGCGCAAACGCGCAGGCGAGGGCGCATGGAACACACGCTGCAACATATCCGCATACAAATCCGCCGCACGGTCTGAAAAATCCGTCAACGGCGCAAAACGGCGCAAGAAAATATTGCGGCCGTTTTTATCCACAAGCTGCGCCTTATCGGCCACCAAATCATCAAGCCATTGCTGCACCTGCTGCGGCTCGTTTAAGAAAAAAGCCAAAAAACCGGCCAGCTTCAAAATATCGCTGTCTTCACCGGATACGGTATTGCCGACAAACACCATCAGCGGCTTTTCAATCTGCCATTCGTTCAGACGGCCTTGATGGTTTTCAAACAAATACATCTGCTGATAAAACGAAAGCAGGCAGGCGGTGAAATACAGCTTTTCATGTTGTGCGAAATAATCGCTTTCGTTTTTCAAATTCAGAATCAGGCTGTCTTTACCGTAGCCGTCGGCATAGAAAAACTTATAGGAATAATCAAACAGCACCGTTTTCGCATAAGTTTCCATCACCGCCGTTTGCCGTGCCGTTTGCTCTTGCGCCGGTGTGAGCGGTAGGGTGGGAATCAGGGATTTTTGCTCTTTGCTCAAATCACTTTGCTTGGCCACACCGAAATGCGCCAAGGCATTTTTCTTTTGCTGTTCAAAACGGGTGTCGGCCAAAGTTTTGCCCTTGCCCGCCGCCTGCCCCAAAGTGGCCGAATATTCAAAAGAAAAACCACCGCGCACCAACACATCGCGCCGTTTCAGCCATTCTTCGCCGCTGCTGCCGCGATGACCTTCATCCACCAGCACCAGATTGTTGCCGGCGAAATGCTCCGCCGCCACGGTTTTGTCGCCTGCTTTGTCGGCCAGCTTGTTCACATCAATGACTTCCGCTTCGATGCTGTTTAAATCATCAATATTCAGCGTGTAATTGCGCGCTTGCCCGTTTTTATCGAACAAAGCAGCCTGAAAGCCCGATAAGGCCAGCTCGGCAACATGCTGCCTGCTCAAGCCTTCGTTTGGTGTCAGCACAATGATTTTATCCGGCTTGCCGCGGCCGGTGCCGTCTGAAAAATAAGACAGATATTGCAGGATATTGACATGCATCAGCAGCGTTTTACCGCTGCCCGTAGCATTCCAAAACGCGATTTTGTTCAGCTCTTGTTCCGTATAAGGCGAAAAATTTTTCGCCTCTATCCCCAAATTTTCCCGATAGCGGTTCAATTGGGCATTCAATTCGGCCAGCAGCCTACCACGGCGGTTGAAATACCAATCCAGATAAATCTCACTGAATATCAGCGATAAATATTGGAAATACTTCATCTGCAATTCATGGCCGCTATGTTTGTTGCGCCGCGCCGTTACCGTTTGCCAGTGGCGCACCACATTCAAATCATAGCGGCGCAAATCCGCTTCGGACAAGCCCGTTCCTTCTCCGAAAAACAATACGCCGGTAAGCTGGTGGAAAAACTTGCTTTGCCCATCTTGCGCCAAGCCCTCATAATCATCGCCGCCCATTTGTGCTTTTAACGTGGGCAAATCCTGCTTGTGAAACAGCGAAAGCAGCCAGCGGTTCAGCACCAGATGATCATGGAAAGTGATGTTGGCCGAATGTTTGGCCGTTGGTTTTGTCGCCATTACACATTCCCCTCAAACATCAAATCCAAAAACGCCGCTTCCGTTTGGCGGATTTTCAGACGGCCTGATTCGCCGTCGGCATTACTCCAAGCCGTGGTCAGCGTATGGTCGCCGTTCACATACACCGCCGCAAATTCATTCTCTTGCGGATTAATCGCCAACTTCTCGAGCAGCTCCGTCAGTTTGTCATCCGGCCAACGCACACAGTCGCGCCACAATATCAGGGTAGTTTCACCCGCCGCATGATTCGGCTGCTGCCCCGCTACCAATACATAGCCTCTGTCAAAGCGGCGGTCGTCTACTGAAACCACGGTCAAGCCCAAGAGGTAATTGAAAGTTTCCACCAAATCCACGCGGGTAGGCACCGATGCGCCTGCCGAATCGGCGGCAATCTCCATCACATAGTCAAACGGCCGTTCAAAATGCGCCACATTCAGCAGCGAGCCGCGGCTTTCCACATCCAGCATATAGCGCAGCACATAATCCCGCCGCGCCTGTTCGGGCAGCGTGGCGAACAAATCGCCGTTCGGATTATGCAATGCCAGATTGTTCAGACAGTCTTCATAGCTTTCCAGCTTCAAGACTTTCACGATTTGCGACACACCGTTGTGTGGCGTATTGAGTGCATAAGCTGCCGTTTCACTGTTGATGCCGTCTGAAAGCGGTGGGTTGGCCTCGGCACTGCGGTTATTTTTTTCAGACGGCATAGGTTTGCCGTCTTTCCAGTTTTCCGCGTAAATCACCTTTTGCACACGAGGTTTCAACACCGTATCAAAATACTCACCTTGTTCGACCAAAATATATTTGCGGTTGCCGCCGTCTTCGCGGTTGAGGTTGATAACGGCATGGGCGGTGGTGCCGGAGCCGGCGAAGTA
>CAYVIS010000094.1:0-7924 GCA_964451565.1 uncultured Neisseria sp. | reverse complement strand
ACGATTTCAAACTGGTCGGGCGCGAGCACGCGGCTGACGTGGTTGGCTTCGTTTTCAAAGGTAATCAACACGTCGCCGATATTGCGTTGGGTAAACGTGGTGGTGGCTGCGCGGCCGCCGTTTTCAAACACGGGTGCATTGGCCAGTAGTTTGCTTGTGAATTCATTGGCTTTGCCCTCATCGCCGTTGTTGGCTTTGAGCGCATAGCCGTATGCGCCGAGGAAGGCATAGCGGCCGTTGCCGGTGGTTTTCGGATTGGCAATCACGATTTGCAGATTGTCTTTGGTCAAATCCGTCCAGTCACGCACTTGTTTGGGGTTGCCTTTGCGCACCAGAAAAACGGTGGTGCTGGTAAAGGGCACGGCATTGTCGGGCAGGCGGCCGGCCCAATCGGCGGCGACCAGATTTTTGTTTTGCAGCAGCTCAATATCAGACGTTTGGTTCATGGTCACCACATCGGCCTGCAAACCGTTGGCCACGGCCAGCGCCTGTTTGCTGGAGCCGCCGTGTGATTGTTGGATGTCGATGTTGCTGCCCGCATGTTTGGTTTCATATTCTCTTTCAAACAAGGGGTTGTAGTCTTTATAAAAATCGCGCGCCACATCGTAGGATACGTTGAGCAACTTCACCGTGCCGCCGGCGGTTGCGGGGGCTGCGGAAGCGGATGAACCGGTGGATGCAGCAGAAGAAGAATCAGCACTCGGCGAGCAGGCCGACAAGGCCAGGGCGGCGCCGAAGAGGGCGGCGAATGAAAGCGGACGGGCAAGCATGATGCGTTCCTTATAGATGTAATCGGATAACGCTACTTTAACGAGGCCGTCTGAAAAAGGGAAAGAATGCTTGGTTGTATGCAAAGATGGTTTGGTTATATCAAAGCCTGTCTGAAAACATGATTCCAGACAGGCTTTGATGTGTTTCAAACAAGGCTTGCGGTTTAGAAATCCACCGAGGCCGATAAGGTAAAGCTGCGTGGCGCTCCGGCATTGAGGTAGCCGTAGCCGGGATAGCCGCCCACGGAAGCCCAGTATTTTTTGTTGGCAACGTTATCCACGCGGGCGCGGAAGGTGGTTTCGTGGCCTTTGATGTCGGTTTTGTAGCGGGCGCCGACATCGAAACGTGTCCAGCCGCCCACTTTCAAGGTGTTGGCGGCGTTGGCATAGCTGGAGCCGGTGTAGACAATGCGGCCGTCGAGCGCGAGGCCGGGCACTTGACTGATTTCCCATTCGGTGCCGAGGCTGGCCTGTAGTTTGGGCACGCCGATGGTGCGTTTGCCGTCGGTGGTGTCGGAGCCGGTGCTTTTTTGTTTGGCATCGAGCAGGGTGAGGCCGCCGAGCAGGCGCACGTTGCGGGCGATTTCACCATAAGCGGTGATTTCGGCGCCGCGGTGGCGGTCTTTGCCTTCGGTGGTGTAGTAGCCGTCGCCGGTGAGCAGGGCGCGCGGTTTGTCGGTGGTGAAGAGCGCCAGCCCGGCTCCGAAGCGGTGGGCTTCGTATTTCAGGCCGATTTCTTTTTGTTTGGATACATAAGGCTTCATCAGCTCACCGGCATTTTGCACCGCAACTCCGCCGGAAACGGTGGGTGCGATACCGCCCTGAGCCAGGCTTTCGATATAGTTGGCATAGCCTGAAAGCGCGGGGGTGAATTTATATACTAAGCCGACGCTCGGGCTGATACGGTTTTTGCTGTATTCGCTGCTTTTTGCCTGGGTGTTGTAAGCAAAGCTTTCGCTGTGAATTTTCTGCCAGCGCGCGCCCAATGTGAGCAACAGATTGTCATCCAGCATCGACAAGGTATCGCCGAATGCGATGCTGGTGAGGCGGCTGCGGGCGCTCAATTTGGGATCATCGAGGCTGTTGCCCACATAAACGCCGGATAGCGGTGTGGGCCGGTTGTAGTAAACGGGTTGGTAAAGATTGGTGGCAAGCCTTTGGCCGGAGTCCATCACATAAGCGTTTTTGCGTTTGGATTTGAATTGGTTGGCAGCCAATACCCAGTTGTGTTTCACGCTGCCGGTGTGGAAGTTGCCGCGCAGGCCGATTTCACCGGTGTCGATTTGGTCGCGGCGGGTGTTGTCGAAGCGGTAGGCGGTGCCGTCGCCATTATCGGCATTTAAGGTCAGGTTGGCCAGCGAATTGGCTTCTTTGCTGCGGCGCATGCCGTAGGCGGCATAACCGGTCAGATTGTCGTTGAAATCGTATTCGCCGCGCAGGGTGGCGAATACATCGCGCTCGTTGGAATAAGTCCACGGTTGTGCCCAGTTGCCGGAAGCATCGGGTGCTGTGGGTACGCCGGTAACGCCGTTGCCAAGGGTAACGTTGGTGCGGGTTTCGCTGAGTTTGTTATCCTGCCAGCCCAAATCGGCGGATACGCGCGCTTTTTCGCCGCGCCAGTCCAGGCCGAGATTGAACAGGCTCAGTTGGGCCGATTCGTTGTCGATGGCGGTATCGCCGCTGTGGCGGGCGGCATTGAGGCGCACGCCGAATTGCTGTTCGCTGCCGAAGCGGCGGGCAATGTCGGCGCCGACGTGGCCGCGCTTGCCTGCGCCGTAACCTGCGCTGATGCGGGTGAGCGGCTCATTGGGTGCGCGTTTGGGCAATACGCTGATGGTGCCGCCGATATTGCCGCCGCTCGGAGCCATGCCGTTGAGAAAGGCAGAAGCGCCGCGCTGTACTTCCACGCGCTCGAATAATTCGGTGGCGATGTATTGGCGCGGCAAAATGCCGTAAAGGCCGTTATAGAGGGTGTCGTCCGATTCGCTGGCGAAACCGCGGATGAAATAGGCTTCCTGAAAATTGCCGTAACCGCGGGCAATGCGCACGGTGGGGTCGTTTTGCAATACGTCGCCCACGCTGCGGGCTTGTTTGTCTTGAATCAGACGGCTGGTGTAGGCGGTGGTGGAGAAAGGTGTTTCCAGATTGGTTTGATTGCCTAAAATACCCACGCGGCTGCCTTTCGCCACTTGTCCGCCGGGATAAGCCGGTATCAGGCCGCCTTTTGAAGCGTCTGCGCTGGCGGTGACCGTGACGGTTTCCAATTCGGCGCTTTCCAATGGTTCGTCGGCGGCATAGGCGCAGGAAAAAGCAGCCGACAAAGCAAGGCTCAGCAGGCTGTGTTTGGAGAATAGAACGGGAAGAGAGGACATGATGGCTTTCTGATAATGATGGCATAGAGAGATTTTGAGTGTGGGCGCTTTCCTGAAGCACAGGGCAATCGGAATTTATTTTATGTAGAAGGTATATTGGATTTAGCCTTTTGATTGGTTATTCTAAATTAAAATCATTATTGTTTCAATTTTGTATATGGTTGTTGAAATATTAAAAAGGCCGTCTGAAAAAATGTTTTCAGACGGCCTTTTTAATATTTCAAATGTAAAGATACAGGTGATATATAGTGGATTAGATTTGAATCAGGACAAGGCGGAGAGCCGCAGACAGTACACCTAGTACGGCAAGGCGAGCCAACGCTGTACTGGTTCAAATCTAATCCACTATAGAATGGTGCGGCTATTTGTTATGAACGTAGCCCGCATTACGCTTCGGCGCTTGCCATCAGGCGGGTATTGTCCAAAAATCTCTTGGCGCATCAAGCACGGGGCGGACGATGCCGCTGCGCACGGCGAAGTCGCCGAAGCTTTCGTTCGCTGTGCGTTGTGTTGCCCAATCGGCGAACCAGCCATCGAGAATCTGTAGGATTTCGTCTTCGGTGATGTTTTCTTTAAACAGGCGCGGGATGCGGGTGCCTTCGCGGTTGCCGCCGGCGTAGAGGTTGTAGCGGCCTACCGCTTTGCCTACCAGGCCGATTTCGGCCAGCATGGCGCGGCCGCAGCCGTTGGGGCAGCCGGTGATGCGCAGCACGATGTGTTCTTCTGCAAGGCCGTGTTTGGCAAACAAGGCATCGATTTTGTCGGCAAATTGCGGCAAAAAGCGCTCGGCTTCGGCCATGGCCAAGGGGCAGGTGGGGTAGGACACGCAGGCCATCGAGTTTTCGCGTTGCGGGGAAACGGCATCGCTGATGAGGCCGTGGGCGCGGGCGATTTGCTCGATTTCGCTTTTTTGTGCTTCAGGCACGTTGGCGACAATCAGGTTTTGGTTGGCGGTGAGGCGGAAATCGCCTTGGTGCACTTGGGCGATTTCGCGCATGCCGGTTTTGAGCGCGCGGCCGGGATAATCGAGGATGCGGCCGTTTTCGATAAAAAGGGTGAGATGCCAGCGGCCGTCTTCGCCCTGCACCCAGCCGATGCGGTCGCCGCGCGAGGTGAATTGATAGGGGCGGATGGGCTGAAATTCGGCGCCCATGCGGTTTTCCACTTCTTCGATAAAGGTTTTTGTGCCCACGCGCTCGAGGGTGTAGCGTGTTTTGGCGGCTTTGCGGTTGCTGCGGTCGCCCCAGTCGCGCTGCACGGAAACCACGGCGGCGGCGCAATCGAGCACTTTATCCAGCCCGATAAAGCCGAATTCGCGCGCGGTGTTGGGGTAGGTGGCGTGGTTGCCGTGTTCCATTGAAAGGCCGCCGCCCACCAGTACGTTGAAGCCGGCGAGGCGGCCGTGTTCTTCAATCGCCACAAAATTCAAATCGTTGGCGTGCAAATCCACATCGTTGTGCGGCGGAATCACCACGGTGGTTTTGAATTTGCGCGGCAGATAGTTTTTGCCGAGCACAGGCTCGGTGGCGTCGCCGCTTTTTACGCTTTCTTTCAGCGGGGCGGCTTCGGCGAATTGCTCGGTGGAATGCAGCTTTTCGCCATCGAGCCAGATTTCGGCGTAGGCCAGCGTTTTGGGCAGCAGATGCTCGCTGATTTTTTTCGCCCACTCATAAGCTTCGCGGTGCAGCGAAGATTCCACCGGATTGCTGGTGCACAACACATTGCGGTTGACATCGCCGGCGGTGGCGATGGAATCCAGCCCCAATTCGTTGAGCCATTGGTGCATCGGCTTGATGTTTTCTTTGAGCACGCCGTGGAATTGGAAGGTTTGGCGGTTGGTGAGACGGATGGAGCCGTAAAGCGTTTGCTCGCCGGCGAATTGGTCGATGCCGAGCCATTGCTGCGGCTGGATGATGCCGCCGGGGAGGCGGCAGCGCATCATCACGTTGCGCAGCGGCTCCAGTTTCTGCTCCACGCGTTCGGCGCGGATGTCGCGGTCGTCCTGCTCATACATGCCGTGGAAGCGGATGAGCTGGAAATTGTCGCCGTTGAAGCCGCCGGTGAGGCCGTCTGAAAGATCATCGCTGATGCTGCCTTCGAGGTAGCGGCTGTCGCCTTTGAGGCGTTCGTTGTCGGCTGGCGGGGCGTCGGGCAGTTTGGCGCGCGGGTCGGTGGTGGTCATGGCGGGTGTCCTATATAAGCTGTGCTTTATGATATGGCATCACTTTAATCAGGCCGTCTGAAAAAGGGAAAGAATGCTTGGTTATCTTCAAATGCGATTGGGTTATATGCTTTCAGACGGCTTGAATTTTTTGCTGAATGCGGCTTTCGCAAAAAAGGCTACCCGTTGTTCTTGCGCAGGCAGGAGCGACGGATTGTAGCAGCGGTCTAATATAAAAAAGCCGTCTGAAAGCCTTTTCAGACGGCCAAACCTTATCCGGAGCAATAAGGCAGAAGGAACTCGAATCAATACACGTCGCGCTGGTAGCGTTTGTCTTCGCGCATTTCGTTGAGGTAATCCTCGGCGTCGTCGCGGCTCAGTTTGCCCTCGGCGGCGATGATGTCGAGCAGGGCGGTTTCCACGTCGCGCGCCATGCGGTTGCCGTCGCCGCACACATACACATGCGCGCCTTGTTGCAGCCATGCCCATACTTCAGCGGCGGCGGCGGCGAGTTTGTGCTGCACATACACTTTTTCTGCGCCCTGACGACTCCAAGCCAAATCGGCGCGGCTGAGCAGGCCGTTTTTGCGGTATTGCAGCCATTCGGCCTGATAGAGGAAATCGTCGGTGAATTTTTGGTTGCCGAACACGAGCCAGTTGTTGCCCGTGTCACCGTTGGCTTCGCGCTGCTGCATAAAGGCGCGGAAGGGGGCAACGCCGGTGCCTGCGCCGATCATGATAATCGGCGTATTGCCGTCGGCGGGCAGGCGGAATTGCGGATTCGGCTCGACAAACACGCGCACTTCGCCGCCTTCTTCGAGCGCGCCGCCGATAAAGCCGGAAGCCGCGCCGGTGTAGCTGTTGCCGTGATGCTCGAACCGCACCACGCCGACGGTGAGGTGCACTTCTTCATCCACTTCGTCTTGCGCCGAGGCGATGGAATACAGGCGCGGGGTTTGCGGGCGGAACAGGGCAAACAGGGCTTGCGCATCGAGCGGGTGCGGATATTCGGCAAACACGCCCACCGGCGGCGTGGCGGCCAGATACACATCGAGCGCTTCGTGGTTTTCGACGATTTTCTGCAAACCGTCATCGCCGCACAGCGCCGCATATTGCTGCACCAGCGCGGGGGTGTTTTGGGTGATGTCGGCGTGGTGGGTGAGCGCATCGCGGATGTCGGCAGATTGGCCGTCTGAAAGTTTCACTTGTTCGTCACCGCTCAATTGGTGCAGCGCCAGAATTTCGTTGACCAATTCGGCAGCGTTGACCGGCCAAATGCCGAGCGCATCACCGGTTTGATAGCGGATGCCGGAGCCTGCTAAGTCGATTTCGATGTGTTGCACGTCTTTTTCGGCATGGCGGGCGGTGATTTTTTGGCGCACGGAAAGGCTGGCGGTAAACGGCTTTTCTTTGCTGTAAAGCTGGGCAGGTGCGGCGGGGGCGGAAAGGCCGTCTGAAACGGGCGCGCTGCTTTGGGCGCATAATTCGGCCATCACAGCGGCGGCGCTGTCAATCCAGGCGTTGGCCGCGCTTTGGAAATCCAAATCGCAAATGCCCAAATCGTGCAGCCGCGCCGCGCCGAGTTTGGCCAACTGCGCATCAAAATCCTTGCCGGCCTGACAAAAATCGGGATAGCTGGAATCGCCGAGGCCGAGCACGGCAAAGCTCAGTTTGCCCAAATCAGGTGCTTTTTTGCCGAACAGGAATTTATACAGCGGCACCGCTTCTTCCGGCGGCTCACCGTCGCCCTGGGTGGAGGTAACTAGCAATACGATGTCTTCATCGGGCAGGGTTTTGCTTTTGAAATCGGCTGCGCTGACCAAGCGGGCGTTGATGCCTGCGTTTTCCAGTTTTACCAATAAATCCGAAGCCACGCGGCGGGCATTACCGGTTTGCGAGGCGGATAATACGGTGATGCGGCGGGCAGGCGCCGCAGCGGCCACAGGTATAATTTCAGCCGCCCCCGCCGCTGCGCCGCAGCTCTGACTCTGCGCCCAACAATAGCCCGACAGCCAAGCCAGTTGGGTGGGCGAGAGGGCGGATAATTGGGCAGCGATTTCGGGCGGCAGCGGTTGGGTCATGGCGGTTCCTTTTGTCGGTCGGGCACGCAAACGCAGCGGTTTGGCGCGGTTTTGTAATGATTGCCGCTACTTTAGCGAGGCCGTCTGAAAAAAGGAAAGAATGCTTGGTTATCATGAAATGCGATTTTGTTATATGAGGAATGCTTGAAGGCCGTCTGAAAGGCTTGCGCTGCAAAAACTTTCAGACGGCCTGCATATGATGGATGGCCGCGTTGCCGGTCGCACCACTAAATCGGCTAGGCCTGAAAACGCTTGCCCAAAATCTCTACCAGCAAATCAAATACTACTTTCACCCGCGTGGGCGTGACCACCCGTTGCGGGCGGTAGAGATACACAGGCCAGCGGATTTTGGGAATGTCGGCAAACACTTCCACCAGTTCGCCCTTGGCAATGCAGGGGTCGGCGAGCCAGTCGAGTTGGTGGGAAAAGGCGCGCCCGGCGCGGGCGGCATTGAGCGCGGTGTAGATGTCGCTGGACACGATTATGGGTTTGACGGGGGTGAATTGCAGGGTTTCGTTGATATACCACGTCCAGATGCGG
>CAYVIS010000093.1:0-8186 GCA_964451565.1 uncultured Neisseria sp. | reverse complement strand
CTTTCCAGCCTTTTTGCTCATAATGGTGGTGAATCGGCGCCATCAGGAAAATGCGTTTTTTGCGGGTTTTATACGAGCCGACCTGCAACATCACCGACACCGCTTCCACCACAAACAAACCGCCCATGATAAACAAGACGATTTCTTGGCGTACAATCACCGCCACCGTGCCCAAAGCCGCGCCCAGCGCCAATGCGCCGACGTCGCCCATAAACACCTGCGCAGGATAAGCGTTGAACCACAAAAAGCCCAAACACGCGCCACACATGGCCGCGCAGAAAATCACCACTTCGTTGGCACCGACCACGTGCGGCAGTTGCAGGTATTGGGCAAATTGGGCGTGGCCGCTGGCGTAGGCAAAAATGGCCAAACCGCCTGCCACCAACACCACCGGAAACGCCGCCAAACCGTCGAGGCCGTCGGTGAGGTTGACCGCATTGGATGTGCCGACAATCACGAAATACGTCAGCACCACAAAGCCGATGCCGCCCATCGGATAGGCAATCTGTTTGAAAAAGGGCACGATAAAGGCGCTGCTGGCGCTCAAATTAGCGAAATAAAACAGGAAAATACCTGCCGACAAGGCCACCACCGTCTGCCACACCAGCTTAAACCGCCCCGATACGCCGTTGGGGTCTTTATACACCACCTTGCGCCAGTCGTCGTAGAAGCCGAGCGCGCCGGTGGAAAGCAATACAATCAGCAGAATCCAGATATACGGATTGCCCAGATTGCCCCACAGCAGCGTCGATACGGTAATCGCGGTCAGAATCAGCGAGCCGCCCATGGTCGGCGTGCCGTTTTTCACCAAATGGGTTTGCGGGCCGTCGTGGCGCACCGCCTGGCCGACTTTCAACGCGGTCAGCTTGCGGATGGTCCACGGCCCCAACAGCAGCGAAAACGACAGTGACGTCAGCGCCGCCATCACCGCGCGGAAGGTGGTGTATTGGAAAACGTTCAGCGCCGAAAACCAGTCGCTGAGGTGGGCAAGCCATAAAAACATAAGGGGTGTTTCCTTTTAATAAACAACAACGGCGGCACGGGTCGGCACCACTTTTTTTCAGACGGCCTCGGGCAGTTTCCGGCCGTGGCGCTGATTTATTTAATATTCAAACCGACAACTTAACGGCTTCGGCAGGCTCATCCGCCTGCATGAATAGGCCGTCTGAACGCCGCTTAATCCAAGCCCAATTCGCGCTCGTATTCGGCGATTTCTTCTTCGCTCGGCAGCCAGTCGGTATAAACCATCATAAACACGTCTTGGCCGTCGGCGCGGCGGGCGAGTGCGGACAGCGAAGTGAGCAGCTCGGCTAGTTGTTCGGCAAATTCGCCATCGTCGGCCAAATCTTCGTCTGCTTCGTCCAAACCGAATTCTTCGGCTTGCGACCATTCCGCCGCCCATTTCTGCACATCGGCATCCGATGCGGCGGCCAGCAGCGCCAGCAGACGCGGCGGCATTTGGTAGAGCGAATAGTCTTTTTCTTCCAACACCGCATTCAATTCGTGCGCATCAAACGCAAATTCTTCGCCTGCGGCAATGGCAAACACATTGCTGATGTCCAAATCGGTGAGGCCGCCGGCTTCCAGCGCGTCTTCGGGGTGCGCCATCGCAACGGCCATTTCTTTGGCATCTTCTGCTTCGGCAATATAAAAGGCGCAATCAAACATGGTTTTCCTCTATCTTCTTAGTCAAATCAGGTTTCAGACGGCCTCTGCGTCTTGCAGCGCCGCCACCACTTCTTCCATTTTCATAAAGCGCGAGCCTTTCACCAGCACCTGCGCCTGCTCGGGCAAATCGTGGCGCAACACCTGAATCAGCGGGTCTTTATCGGCAAACCACAAACCCGCCGCGCCGAACGCTTCCGCTGCGTGTACGCTGTCGTCGCCGACAAAATACGCGCTTTCGATGCCTTTGCCGCGCGCATACGCCGCCACTTCGGCGTGCATGGCGGCGGCTTCGTCTGCACCGAGTTCGCCCATATCGCCCATCACAAACACGCGCGGGGCAGGCAGCGCGGCCAATACGTCAATCGCCGCTTTCATGCTGTCGGGGTTGGCATTATAAGTGTCATCCAACAACGTTGCCTGTTTGATGCCTGCTTTGATTTGCAGACGGCCTTTGATGTTGGCAAACCCTTTCAGGCCGTCTGAAACCTGTTGCAGGCTCAAACCCGCCGCCAAAGCCAGCGCCGCCGCGGCCACGGCATTGTGGATATTGTGTCGGCCCGGCACCGGCAACATCACCGCCGCCCGTTCTGCGCCGCGCACCAAATCAAACGTGCAGGCCAGCGGCTGCAACACGATGTTTTCGGCATGAATATCGCCGCCGTCCACACCGAACGTTTGCGTGTTCTGCGCCTGCGTGGCCGTCTGAAACACATCAATATTCGCATCTTCACACGGAATCAGTGCCAGGCCGTCTGAACCCAAGCCTTGATAAATCTCGCTTTTGGCTTTGGCAATGTCGCCCACGCCGTCAAAACCGCAGCCGACGTGCGCACGCAAAGCGTTGTTGACCAGCGCCACATCGGGGCGGGCGATTTGCGTCAGCGCGGCCAATTCGCCGAAATGGTTCATGCCCATTTCAATCACCGTATAACGGTGCGCAGGTGTGAGCTGGAGCAGCGTCAGCGGCAGGCCGATGTGGTTGTTGAAATTGCCTGCGGTGGCCAACACCGCCGCTTCGCCGAAATGGTGGCGCAACACCGCCGCCAGCATTTCTTTCACCGTGGTTTTGCCCGACGAGCCGGTGATGCCGAACACAAACGGATTGATGTTTTGCCGCCAAGCGTGCGCCAGTGTTTGCAGCGCGGCCAGCGTATCGGCCACCGCCAGCGTGTTTGGCAGCGCGGCGCAGTCTGCACGCGACACCACCGCCGCGGTTGCGCCTTTAGCCAACACATCGGTCACAAAATCATGCGCGTCAAACCGCTCGCCTGCCAGCGCAAAAAACACGTCGCCGCTTTGAATGTCGCGGCTGTCGGTAACAATGCGTTTCACCGCCGCGTTTTCAGACGGCAGCGGCAGCTTTAAGGCTTGGCAGATAAAGTGTAAATCGAAAGGTTTCATAAGTTTGTATTTTCTTTCAGACGGCCTGATGATGATTTAAAAGGCCGTCTGAAACTATCTGGCCGCCAGCGCCTGCCCGGCCACTTCAAAATCGGAAAAATGCTGTTTCTGACCTAAAATATCCTGATAGGTTTCATGCCCTTTTCCGGCAATCAGAATCAGGTCTTGCGGCGCGGCGTGGGCGACGGCATATTCAATGGCGGCTTGGCGGTCAGCCTCGACCAGCGCGGGATTCGGCACGGCGGGCAGGATGTCGTTGATGATGTCTTGCGGCGTTTCCATGCGCGGGTTGTCGCTGGTGACCACCACTTTATCGGCGGCGGTCGCGGCCGCGCCCATCAACGGACGTTTGCCGCGATCGCGGTTGCCGCCGCAGCCGAACACGCACCACAATTGCGCACCCTGCGGCTTGATTTCGTTAAGCGTGGCGATGGCTTTTTCGAGCGCGTCGGGGGTGTGGGCATAATCGACCACCACCAACGGTTGGCCGGGCTGCATGATACAGTCCATGCGGCCGGTGGCGGGACGGATTTGTGCCAGCGCGGCCAATACTTTTTCAAGCGGATAACCGTTGGCACACAGCAGGCCGACGCAGGCGGCGAGGTTTTGGGCGTTGAAGCGGCCGAGCAGGCGGCTGTGGATTTCGCCGTTGCCCCACGGGGTGTCGAGCGCCACCGTCATGCCGTCTGAAGCGGCGGCAAAACGGCTGATGCGGATGTCGGCCTGCTCGCCGAAACCGTAGCCGTACACGGCCAAATCGGCGCGTTCGGCTTTCAGACGGCCTGCCAGCGCGGCGCCGTATTCGTCGTCGGTGTTGATGACGGCGTGTTGCAGCCCCTGCCAGTAAAACAGGCGCGCTTTGATTTCGCCGTAGGCGGCCATGCTGCCGTGGTAATCGAGGTGGTCGCGGGTGAGGTTGGTGAAGATGGCGCTTTTGAAGGCGACACCGTTGACGCGGAATTGGTCGAGGCCGTGACTGGACACTTCCATCGCCACGTTTTGCGCGCCGTGTCGGCCAAAGCCGTGCAGCAGCGTTTGCACCGATACGGGGTCGGGCGTGGTGTGGGTGGCGGCTTCGAGTTTGCCCCAAAAGCCGTTGCCGACTGTGCCGATAACGGCGGTGGCTTCGCCGAGCAAATCGCCTGCCTGCGCCAGCCATTGGCTGATGGAGGTTTTGCCGTTGGTGCCGGTGATGCCCCACACTTGAAGGCCGTCTGCAACATTGCCATACAGCGCCGCCGCCAACATACCGGCGCGGGTTTTCAAATCTTTAATGCCTTGATTGGGCACGCTGTATTCAGACGGCCATGTGAAACGGCCGTCGTCGTCCCAAAACACAAACGCCGCACCGTTGTCGATGGCGGCGGGAATGTAGTTGCGGCCGTCTGCAAACTCGCCTTGGCAGGCGATGAAGATGTCGCCGGGGCGGATGTTGCGGCTGTCTGAATGCAGCAACCGCCCTGCTGCGTTGTCACACAGCAGGGGCGGCAGTCGGGTTTCAGCTAAAGGGGTTAAGTCGCTGAACATATCATGATTTCTCTAAACTAAGGTTTGCGGGCGGCCTGCACAATCTGCGCGTCCGAAGCTTCTTTCAAGGGCTTGGTGGGCGACACGCCGAGCACATTCAGGCTGCCCGCCATCACATGTTTAAACACCGGCCCGGCCACCACGCCGCCGTAATAGCCGTTTACCGTTGGCTCGTCCACCGTAACCGCCACAATCACGCGCGGATCCATGGCCGGGGCGAAACCGATAAAGGTAGCCACGTGTTTGTTGTCAACATAGCGCCCGTTGACCAGCTTGCGCGCAGTACCGGTTTTGGCGCCGACATCAAAGCCGTCGACTGCGCCTGCCGTTCCGGTGCCGCCTTTTTCAGTGACCGAAATCATGATATTGCGCACGGCTTTGGCGGTTTCGGGCTTGATGATTTGCTGGCCTTTAGGCGCGGCGGCCTGTTTTTCAAAACTCACCGGCAGCAATTCGCCGTCGTGGGTAATCACGGTGTAGGCGCGCGCCAGTTGCAGCAGGCTCAGCTGCAAACCGTAGCCGAACGACATAGTCGCCTGCTCAATCGGGCGCCAATTCTGCCATTTGCGCAACAAGCCTGCCGATTCGCCCGGGAAGCCGGAATGCATGCGCTGGCCGACGCCGAGGCTGCTGTAAAACGCGTGCATCTCTTCCGGCTTGAACATGGCCGACAGCTTGCTGGTGCCGACGTTGGACGATTTCTGCATGATGCCGCGCACATCCAGCGACGGATACACGTGGGTATCGCGCACGGTGGCGGGACCGATTTTATACGGATTGGTGTTGAACCAGCTGTTGACGCCGACCTTGCCCGAATCCAGCGCTTTGGCAATGGTAAACGGCTTCATTGCCGAACCCGGCTCGATCATGTCGGTGACGGCACGATTTCGGCGCTGCTCGCTGTCGGCCTTGCCCGGCATGTTGGGGTCGTAGGCGGGGCTGTTGGCCAATGCCAGAATCTCACCGGTTTGCGCATCCAGCACCACCACGCTGCCCGCTTTGGCACGGTGGTGGGCAATGGCTTTGTTCAGCTCATCATAAGCCAGCGTTTGGATGCGCTGGTCGAGCGACATCACCATATCGTGGCCGTTGCGCGGGTCGCGGTTGCGTGGCGAGTCGAGGCTGTCGACGATGTTGCCTTTATTATCGCGCAACACCACTTTGGCACCGTTTTCACCGCGCAAATCGTCTTCACGCGCCAGCTCCAAGCCTTCCTGCCCTTTGCCGTCGATATTGGTGAAACCTATAACATGCGCAAACAGATTGCCCATCGGATAATGGCGTTTGGATTCTTTTTGGAAGGCCAAGCCTTTGATGCTCAGCGCCGCCACTTTATCGGCAGTCTCTTTGCTCAATTGGCGCTTCAGATAGATGAAATCTTTGTCTTTTTTGGCCAGACGCGCTTCGATGGTTTCTTGCGGCACATTAATCAATGCCGCCAGCTCGGCCAGTTTGTCGGCTTCCGGCAGCGCGTCCATACCCGAGGGCACGGCATACAGCGATTCGGTCGGCGCGCTCAGTGCTAAGGTGGCGCCGTTGCGGTCGGTGATGGTGCCGCGCGAGGCAGGCAGCGCCAAGGTGCGCACGAAGCGCTGATCGCCTTGGTTTTTCAGGAAATCATGCTGGGTGGTTTGCAGATACACACCACGCCCCACCAGTGCGGCAAATGCCAACGCCAAACCGCCCAACACAAACGCAATCCGCCCGTTGGTGGTCACGGGTTTTTTGCCTTTGGGCTGCTTGGGCAGCATCTGCGGCTTGTATTCGTTTTTGATTAACATAGCAACTTCTCGTTTTTATAGTAGGTTTACTGCCTAATCACCCATTGTTTACACTTATTTCACTTCCACCATTTTGGTGTCGAGCGCGCTGGGCGGGCGCAGATTTTGCTTTTCCGCCGCCGCCTTAATCAGCTGGTGGTTGGCCAGCTTGGCCTGATCCAGCTTTAAGCGCGCATAATCCTGCTCCAAATGGATTTCCTGCTTTTCGGCCTTATCCAGCGCAATGAATTGCTGGCGCGACCTGTCCTGCACGGTTACCGCTGCCAAGCCCGACAACAAAGCCAACACCAGCAGCATCACATTTAATTTATTCATTTCTCTATCAACAGCCTTTTGTGCAACAGCCTTTTGTGTTCCGCTGCGGCCGGCTGCATGCAGCTGGCCGCCTATCCTTCGAATTTGCCTTCAGTACGCTCTGCCACCCGCAACACCGCTGATCTCGCGCGCGGATTCATTTGCACTTCGTTTTCAGACGGCTTCACTGCTTTGCCAATCAACACCAGCGGCGGCTGAGGCAAATCGGCCTCTCTTACCGCCGCCCACTTCGGCAGCGGCGCATGTTGCGAATGCTGCTTCATAAACTGCTTCACAATGCGGTCTTCCAGCGAGTGAAACGCAATCAGCGCCAGCCTGCCGCCCGTGTTCAAACGCTGCACCGCCTGTGGCAACACAGCCTTTACTTCTTCAAGCTCACGGTTGATGAAGATGCGAACGGCTTGGAACGTCCGGGTCGCCGGGTCTTGTCCGCGCTCGCGAGTAAAGACGTTTTTCGCCACGAGCTGCGCCAGCTTGCCGGTTGTATCGATGGGTGCCGTTTCGCGCTGCGCCACGATGGCGCGGGCGATTTGGCGGCTAAACCGCTCTTCACCATAATTTTTAATCACCTCGTGTATTTGCTGCTCATCCGCCACAGCCAGCCATTCAGCGGCAGATTGGCCGCGGGTGGTGTCCATGCGCATATCCAGCGGCGCATCAAAGCGGAAGCTGAATCCGCGCGCACCCTCATCAATTTGCGGTGAGGAAATGCCCAAATCAAACAGCGCGCCATCTATCTTTTCAATGCCCAATTCATCCAAGGCCGTCTGAAACGTGGCAAAGCCGTTGTGCACCACGCACACCCGCTTATCTTGTGCCGCCAATTCATTGGCCACGGCAATCGCCTGAGGATCTTTATCAAACACCACCAAGCGGCCTTGGCTGCCCAGCTTCGACAAAATCAGCTTCGAGTGGCCGCCACGGCCAAACGTTCCATCCACATACACGCCGTTTTCACGGATATTGAGCGCGGCCACCGCCTCATTCAGCAAAACCGTAATGTGCCGGTGCACTTCTTGTGTGCTCATAGCTGCAAGTCCGTTTTGCTCAATTCAAACGCCAATTCATCGGGATCGATATCCAGCGCCTGATTCATCTCTGCTTCCCAATGCTCACGACCCCACAACTCCAAACGGTTGGCGCGGCCGACCAAGGTCACTTCTTTATCGAAATCCACGCGGCGGCGCAGATTGGCCGGCAGCAACACGCGCCCGGCGGTGTCGAGCTCCAGCGTATCGGCATTGTGCAGCAACAGGTTTTGATAGCGCTGCAGCGACGGATTACCAGCCACTTTCAAGCCCAACAACTGCCGCGCCACGCCTTCCCATTCCGGCTCAGGATAAATCAGCAAGCGGTGGCGCGAATCCAGCGTCGCCACCACGGCTGGCGTGTAATGGCGCAGCAGCAGCTCGCGGAATTTGGCAGGAATCGCCAACCGCCCTTTGCTGTCTATGCTCAATTCGTGAACGCCGCCAAACACTTTAACCCACTCCG
>CAYVIS010000092.1:0-8192 GCA_964451565.1 uncultured Neisseria sp. | reverse complement strand
TTTACAGTCTGCCCCCTTTGGCCGCTCGGGAATCCCTCCAAAAGAGAAACGCAATGTTAGAGATATTCCCCTAACCCGTCAAGCCTTGTCTGTTATTTTTTTTCATTATTTATTTAACGCAATAATTTTAAATGATTTTATTTTTCAGCCATAATGCGAATATATTTAGCTTGCAGCTCTTCCTCTGTTTCCGGATGCTCTTCGTCAATCAGAATACAATCCACCGGACACACCTGCTGGCATTGCGGCTCATCGTAGTGACCGACACATTGCGTACACAAATTCGGGTTGATTTCATAAATTTCATCCCCCTGATAAATGGCATCATTCGGGCACTCAGGCTCGCATACATCGCAGTTAATGCACTCGTCTGTAATAAAGAGCGACATTGTTTTTCCTTTTGCTGTGATTCAAAACCGATAGCAGCGGATTATAGCACACTCTTTATTTGCGTCAGGCGATTTATCATCTTTTGCACTTTGATAATAATTATTAAATACAGTTTATTCAGCCACTTGAGTGTAGAGCAATAATTCGAAACAACTCATTCCTGCCTTGCCGCTGCGATGCGCCTGCAGCCATTGCGGCATCTCGGGCAGACTGCCCGCTTCCACATACACCATTGCCCCCCCCTTCAGACGGCCTTGCAGCTGCACAAACAGCTGTGGCCATTGCTGCCAGGCAAACGGCGGATCGAGAAACACCACATCAAACTGCTGCTGCGTCTGCTGCAAATACAGCAGGCCGTCTGAAACCACCACGTCCGCCTGCGCCAATGCCAAGGTTTGTTTCGCCTGCTGCAACGCGCGCGCGGTTTGGCGGTTGTTTTCCACCATCACCACTTTGGCCGCCCGTCGAGATGCCGCTTCCAAGCCCAGCGCACCACTACCGCTGAACAAATCCAGCACACTTTTACCGGTTAGATCCTGCCCCAGCCAGTTGAACACCTGCTCACGCACCCGATCCGGCGTGGGGCGCAACCCTTCCGCATCGGCAAACGCCAATTTTCGACCGCGGTGAAGCCCTCCGATGATGCGCACCTGATTGCTGTATTTGCTGTTTTTCATTGCTTGCTGATTTCCATAATAATAGGCCGTCTGAAAGTATATTCTTTCAGACGGCCTATTTTATCAGTCAAACTGCCCAGTCTGCCATATTGGCTACTTTTCGCAGCAGAACTGCTATCTCTCTGGGTAGGGTGCAATAAGGCCGCAGCCGCATTGCACCGACTAGCGCATCTTTGCCATTCCGCATAATATTCAACATCCGCTAATCAGTGCAATGCGCTGACGCTTATTGCACCCTACTTCCACATACGAAGGCCGTCTGAAAATATTATTCAGACGGCCTTATCACTGATTTCCCCACGAACTATTCGCCGAAATCCTCACCTGCCGATTCTCGGACATGGACAGCCGCTGCCCAATTTTCATCATAATATCCTTGCTTCACCCAATAATAAAAAGTGCTGTGCGGCCATTCGTTCGCGCTGGCTGCATGACCATGCTTCACAGGATTGTAGTGGATGTAATCCATGTGCCGCTGCCAATCTTGCTCATCGCGGATATGATGCTCCCAAAAGCGTTTTTGCCAAATCTGCCGTGCGCCGCGCTTTTGGAGGCTTGGCCGAATATATTCTTCTTTTGGGATTTTTTTGGAGAATGCTGTTTTTATCAAACGCCAACGGCGGCTGAAATCGGCATCACCATCGGGCAATTGCCAAATGCAGTGCATATGATCAGGCAACACAACCCATGCCACAATTTCAAAAGGGTGCTGCACTTTCACGGCGCGGATGGCGGATTTCAGGTGTTCGATATTGGGCAGTAGAATATTGCGGTTACGCTCCGCCATCACAACGGTAAAGAAATATTGAGCACCTTTGCGGTAGTATCGGTGATAATTCGGCATTGTTTTCCCCTTATTTCTCAACAGCCCTTATCAGCCTGACTGTTTGAACGGCCAACGTCCGTTAATCGGTGCAATGCGCTGGCGCTTATTACACCCTACTTTTTATCCATAAAGGCCGTCTGAAAACTATTTTCAGACGGCCTTTAACTTTACTTTAATCACCCTTTCGGTGCAGGCGGTTCAATCTGCTCTTTCCAGCCGCACTCTTTCTGCGGACACACTTTTTCCACACCCCAGCGTTTGGTGGTTTTGATGGTCAATACCGGCCATTGGCATTTGGGGCAGGTTTCGGCCACGGGCGGGTTCCATGTAGCGTAGTTGCAGTCGGGATAGGTGTTGCAGCTGTAAAACAGCTTGCCGTAGCGCGATTTGCGTTCGACCAGATGGCCTTTGCCGCATTGCGGGCAGGCAACACCGGTGTCTTTGGGTTTCTCCAAAGGCTCGATGTGTTTGCACTTGGGGTAGTTGGCGCAGCCGATGAATTTGCTGCCGGTGCGGCTGTGTTTATACACGAGGCCGCCACCGCATTTGGGGCATTCGCGCCCGTCGAGCTCGGCTTGTTCTTCGGCTTCTTTGGCCACACGTTCGGCGGCTTCTTCGGCACTTTCGTTGACGTTACGGGTGTAGCCGCAGTCGGGATAACCTGCACAAGCAACAAAGCGACCATTGCGCCCAAACTTAATTTGCAGCTTGTGTTCGCCGCATTTGGGGCAGGTTTCGTCCAGCTCTTCGGTGGTGAATTTGGCGCGTTCGATGCCTTCTTTTTCTTTCACCTGTTTGTCGAAGCCTTTCCAGAATTGGCTCATCACGGGCACCCATTGGCGTTTGCCGTTGGCGATGTCGTCAAGCTGGTCTTCGAGCTTGGCGGTGAAGTGGTAATCGACGTATTGGGCGAAGTGTTCGGTGAGGAATTTGTTTACGATGTCGCCGGTGTCGGTGGGCATGAAGCGTTTTTGCTCCAGCGTGACATACTCGCGGTCTTTGAGGGTGGAGATAATGCTGGCGTAGGTGGAGGGGCGGCCGATGCCGAATTCTTCCAGCGCTTTCACCAAAGTGGCTTCGTTGAAGCGCGGCGGCGGGCTGGTGAAGTGTTGTTCGCCATAAAGCGCATCCACGGGCAATACGTCGCCTTCTTTCATTTCAGGCAGCTTTTTGTTGTCTTCGCCTTCATCGCTGTCATCCACGCCTTCTTCATATACGCTCAAAAAGCCGGCAAAAGTCTGCACTTGGCCGGTGACGCGGAACACGCCCTCGCCCACGTAGATGTCGACGGTGGTTTGGTCGAATTTGGCCGGTGTCATTTGGCAGGCAACGGTGCGCTGCCAAATCATTTGATACAGTTTGAACTGATCGGCGCTCAGGAATGGCTTCACACTCTCGGGCGTGCGGTACACGGAAGTTGGGCGAATGGCTTCGTGCGCCTCTTGGGCGTTTTTGGATTTGGTTTTGTATTGTTTGGCGCTGATCGGCAGGTAATCTTTGCCGATTTTGTTTTCGATGTAGTGGCGGATTTCGGTGAGCGCTTCTTCGGAAAGGGTGACGCTGTCGGTACGCATATAGGTAATCAAACCGATGGCGCCTTGGCCGACGTCGATGCCCTCATACAGCTGCTGGGCGGTGCGCATGGTGCGGTCGGTGGTCATGCCGAGTTTGCGCACGGCATCTTGCTGCATGGTGGAGGTGGTGAACGGCGCGGCGGGGTTGCGGCTGCGCTTTTTCTTTTCGATGGCGGCCACTTGCGCGTCTTTGCCTTCGAGCGCTTGCAACACATCGGCTTGGGCGGCTTCGTTGGGCAGGGCGAATTGTTCGAGTTTGTCGCCTTTGTATTGCACCAGCTTGGCGCTGAATTTGCTGCGGCCTTTGTGGCTGTCGAGGTGGATCGTCCAATATTCCTGCGTTTCAAAGGCACGGATTTCGTTTTCGCGCTCGCAAATCAGGCGTAAGGCGGGGCTTTGCACGCGGCCGGCGCTCAAACCGCGGCGGATTTTTTTCCACAACAGCGGCGAGAGGTTGAAGCCGACCAAGTAATCGAGCGCGCGACGGGCTTGTTGGGCATCAACGAGGTTGACTTCCAGCTCGCGCGGGTTGGCGATGGCATCGAGCACGGCGTTTTTGGTGATTTCGTGAAACACCACGCGCTGCGGCTTGAGGTTTTTCAGGCCGCGTTTGGATTTGAGGATTTCCTGCAAGTGCCATGAGATGGCTTCACCTTCCCTATCCGGGTCGGTTGCGAGATACAGGTTTTCTGCCTCTTTCGCCGCAGACACGATGGCATCGACGTGCTTGCTGTTGCGGGCAACCAATTGATATTTCATGGCGAAATCGTTGTCGGGATCGACGGCGCCGTTTTTCGGCACCAAATCGCGCACATGGCCGTAGGATGCGAGGATTTCAAATTCGCTGCCGAGGTATTTTTTCAGCGTTTTGGCTTTGGAGGGCGACTCCACGATTAATAGGTTTTTTGCCATGTTCGGGCTTTCTCAATATTTTGGCTGGTCGGTATTTGCTGTTCAGACGGCCTCAATAGGGTTCGAGGCCGTCTGAAACATGGTTTGTCGGCATAATCGCCGTTGTGGTTCGGATGCCGTCTGAAACGGTTTCAGACGGCCTGTCTGTATAGTGGATCAGCATTAAATCCACACATTAATGTATCGTGAAAATCAAAACAGGTGGCGGAACTTGGCCAAGCCTCTCTTGACTCACCGAATGGCTTCGACAAGCTCAGCCACCTGAATGTATTGAACTGTTTGATTTCTCATTCACTATATTCAGTGCATGGTGCTTTTACCGTGCAACGCCATCATCAATTCATCGCCGATCAACACAGGCAATTCGGATTTGTGCGCCCACAACACCAGCAGCGTCAACACTTTGGCCATATCGACGCTGATTTCGTCGGCAGGCATGTGCAGCAGGGCGTGCACTACAAATTCGCGCTGTTCGCCGTTGATGGCCTGCGCTTTTTCCAGAAAGTGCAGCAAATCCAATACGTCGATGGGCAAAATATCGGTTTCGTCGGCGGTATAGACGCGCAAAGAATCGGCACGGTAGCTCTGCACCGCCGAGCCGTCGCTGTCGTTGAGCACGCTCAGCAGCATCAGCGCATTGTTGATTTGCACATCGTCAAAGCCGACATCTTCCAAAATCTGCCCCAAATCGTCGGGATGGGGGCAGGATTCGAAGTCCTGATAGTGTTCGATTAAAAAGGCGATGACTTCTGCCATTTCTGCCATTGGGGTTCCTTAATGCTTCTTGATTCGTTGGTAGCGTCCGCCGGGCATGGCGGCGACTACGTTGTCCAGCTCGTATTCGAGCAGCTTGGCATACACATCGGCAGCCGGCCATGCCAGCGCCTGTGCTAGGCTGTCGGGATGTATCGGGTCGTAACCCATTGCGTGTAACAATTCATCTGTTGCCGGCTCGCTTACCGTGGCGGCCGGCGGCGCGGCGCTTTGGGCGGCAACAGGCGGCGTTTGTACTACTTCTTTATTTATAGCATATGATGACATCGGCTGTTTTTGCAACAGCTGCGGGCATTCTTGCACAATATCGTCCAAACATTCTACCAGCTTTGCGCCTTCTTTAATCAGCTTGTGGCAGCCTTTGCTGTGCGGATTGTCGATCGAGCCGGGCACGGCCATCACTTCGCGCCCCATTTCGGCGGCCAGCTTGGCGGTAATCAGCGAGCCGGATTCGGGCGCGGCTTCCACCACCAGCGTGGCCTGCGCCAGCGCGGCGATGATGCGGTTGCGGCGCGGAAAGTTGCCTGCCAGCGGGCGGGTATCGAGCGGAAATTCGCTCACAATCAGCCCTGTTTCGGCGATTTGGTGCGCCAATTGTTTGTTGGAGGCGGGATAAACGCGGTCGATGCCCGTGCCCCACACCGCTATCGTGCCGCCGCTGCCCTGCAATGCGCCTTGATGGGCGGCGGTGTCGATGCCTGCGGCCATACCCGACACCACAACAATGCCCTGCTCTGCCATCGCCACGCTGAAATCACGGGCAATCCGCAATGCCTGCGGGGTGGCATGGCGGCTGCCGACCACGGCCACCGACGGGCGATGCAGCAGCTCGGTGTTGCCGCGCAAAAACAGCAGCGGCGGCGGGGTGATGCCTTCGGTGAGTATCACCGGATAATCGCCGTCGCACAACAGCATCAAGCGGCAGTCGGGCTGCTCTGCCCAACGCAGCGCGGCATCGGTGGCTTGTTGTGCCTTAGCGTTGTCGCCCGTCCACGCCGCCAGCGCCTGTTTGTGGTGCAGACAGGGGCGCACGGCATCGGCGGAAGCGGCCAGCGCGGCTTCGGGGCTGCCGAACTGTTGCAACAGCAGTAAAAAACTTTCCGCGCCGACATAAGGCGTGAGCGCCAGTTGCAGCCAGGCGCGGCGTTGGGCTTCGTTCATGATGACTTCCCCTGATAATGTTTCAGACGGCCTTTTATAGTGGATTATAGTGAACCAATACAGCGTTGGCTCGCCTTGCCGTACTGGGTGTACTGTCTGCGGCTCCCCGCCTTGTCTTGATTCACTATAATCCACTATAAAAATATTGTTTGATTGTTTTTTATACACCTGATAACGGCATTTATTTTTATGCTATTTTATTATTACTGGAAATGCAACCGTAATGATTTCCGTAAACAAAGCGCCGAGGCCGTCTGAAGCCGCTGCATAAAAAAGCAAAAGCACACTTTCGCGTGTGCTTTTGCTTTCAGACGGCCACATCAATACAGATTGATGTTGCTGCGGAAATTGTATTCGTTGTTTTCAGTGTCGTGCGATTCTTGAGGCGCGTTTTTCACATGACGGCCGTCATCGGCCATGTTGTCCAAATCGCGACCCGGTTCGGAAGCCACATCACCGATGTTGATGTTGGTGAGGCTTTCCAGAATAATCGCCGAGGCCAGATTTTCGCTGCTGCGGTACACCATTGCCAAGCCTGCTTCTTCGGCGGGAATCGACACATATTTCACCACGCTGCGACGGCCTTTGCTGCTGTCCTCCAAATCTACGCGGGTTTGGCGGCTGCGTTTATACAGGCTCAACACCGTGCCTTTGTCCAAGCCGTCGGCCTCGCCTTTGTTGAGGGTGATGGTTTGAAACTGCCCCGCTTCGCCGATGCCGTCGAAAATCGACACCACTTTGGCATCCACATGCACGGTCGGCGCGTGCGGCATCATTTGGAAGCTGTCGCCCTCGTCGGTCATTTTCAGCAGGAAATCGCCTTTGCGCACTTCCGACACCGCTTCTTCCACCACCATCGGCTGCGCGGTTTCGGTCGGCACCTTCACCATCGGGTGCAGACGGGTGTAGTATTGGTCGTCTTTCAGGTATTTCGCATCTTGCTCGCTGCGGGCATCCAGCGCGCTGTTGGTATAGGGCAGGGTGCTCACAATACCGCTGAACACCACTTCCTGGCCGAGGTATTTCCGCGTATCCGGATCGAGCACATCTTTGGTAGCACGATACACCAGATAACGGCCCGGCTCTTTGATAGCATAGGCATACACGCGGTCGCCTTTGCTGTAGAGCATGCGGCTGTCGGGGCCTTCAATCAGGCGCGGCGCGTCTTGCGTCTGCATCTGCGGAATCACTTGCGGATGTTGCATAAACATGCGGTAGAAATTCACATTGACGGTTTGGATGCCGTAGCCCGACGAAGTTTCGCGCACACGCGGCGTCAGCTTCACGGTCGGAATGCCGTCTGAATAGCTGCTGCTGTCAAAACCCAAACGCGGCTGCCCGTTAACATAGCGCAACACCAGCACCTGCCCCGGATAAATCAGATGCGGATTGCGGATGGTGTTTCGGTTGGCACCCCACAGGCGGTTCCACTGCCACGGGCTGTAAAGATATTTGCCCGAAATCCCCCACAAAGTATCGCCGCGCTTCACGGTGTAGCGTTGCGGCGCATCCGGGCGCAGTTTCAGCCCTGCCGCCGACAACGGCATGGAAATTGCCAAGCCAACAGCGCAAAGCAAGGTTATAATACGTTTTTGCATGACATGCTCCCCTTGAAAACGATTCAAACTGTCATCATTAATGAAATAAACAAACGAAAACAGACCGCTGCGTCTGCCTCATGTAACGCGACATTCTACCACCGAATGTTGTTGGCATCATAGCGTTAAAACCACACGCACGATAATTACCGAGAAATTACCATGGCATTACTGAACATTTTAAAATACCCCGACGAGCGCCTGCACACCGTAGCCGCCCCCGTAGCCGACATCGACGAGCGCATTCAAACGCTGGTGGCCGACATGTTTGAAACCATGT
>CAYVIS010000091.1:0-8202 GCA_964451565.1 uncultured Neisseria sp. | reverse complement strand
TGCACGTTGTCTTTGGGCATGTTGGCATCCCAGGCTTTGTCCATGGCCAGGCGCAGGCGCGGGTTGGAGCCGGGGTCGCCGCCACCCATGCGGGCTGCGACGGTGATTTCTTTAATCAGTCGGGTGAAAATTTTGCCGCGTTTGGCGTCTTGTCGGGCTTTTTTGTGTTGGATATTCGCCCATTTACTATGGCCTGCCATATGGATTCCTTGCTGGTTTGCCGCCTGTCGGACAGGTGGCGGAGATGAAGTTTTAAGCGGTTATTTTAGCACAAAAGCCTGTTTTGGAAAAAGAGCGGCTCGTGTAGGACGGGTAGGGGAAAATAGGGAGCTGTGGGAAAAATGTAGTGAAAAAAGTTGGTTAAAATCAAAATAGGCGGTGTTTCTGCTTTCTTAAATCTGCCTGCTGCGGTTATGATGCGATTGTTTTATTTAATATGTAATGAAACTACATTGCAGCCGGTTTGGGTTGTGTAGTGGAAAAGGGAGGCTTGACATGGAAGAATGGCTGGCGGCGGCGGTGGGCGCGGTGAATACGGTGTTGTGGGATTATCTGCTGATTTATGCGCTGATCGGTATCGGCCTGTTTTTTACGGTGTATCTGGGTGCACCGCAGATTACCAAATTCGGCACGGCCATGAAAACCGTGTTCGGCGGTTTGTTTAGAAAGAAAGATCCGGCAGACAAAGACCACAAATCGCTGTCGCAGTTTCAGGCGCTGGCGGTGGCGATTTCGGCACAAATCGGCACCGGCAATGTGGCCGGGGTGGCTACGGCGATTACGGCGGGCGGGCCGGGGGCGATTTTCTGGATGTGGCTCTCTGCCGTGCTCGGCATGTCGACGATTTTTTCCGAGGCGGTGTTGGCGCAGAAATACCGGGTGGTGAGCCACGGTAAATATATCGGCGGTCCGGCATTTTATATCACCCACGGCCTCGGTCCGAAAATCGGCACGGGGCCTGCGCGGCTGCTGGCGGGTGTGTTTTCGGTGGCGATTATTCTGGCGCTGGGCTTCATCGGCAACGCCACTCAGGCCAATTCGATTGCTTCGGCGGTGACGGTGGCGTTTGACGTGCCCGCGTTGGCGGTGGGGATTATGCTGGCGGTGTTGGCAGGGCTGATTATCATGGGCGGCGTCAACCGTATTGCCCGGGTGGCGCAGCTGGTGGTGCCGTTTATGGCGGTGGTGTATATCTTGTGTGCCATCGTGATTTTGTTTCAGTTTTCCGGCCATATCGTGCCGATGATTCAGCATATTTTTGTGGCCGCGTTCGACCCGGCGGCGGTGGGCGGCGGTTTGGCGGGCATCGGCATGCGCGAGGCCATCCGTTATGGTGTGGCGCGCGGACTGTTTTCGAATGAGGCCGGTATGGGTTCTACCCCGCATGCACATGCTACCGCGCAGGTGGCGCATCCGGTGCAGCAGGGCATGGCGGCGTTTGTGGGCGTGTTTATCGACACGATTTTGGTGTGTACCGCCACGGCGCTGATTATCCTGCTGACCGATGCCAATCTGCTCGGTCTCAAAGGCGCGGCGGTGACGCAGGAGGCGTTTCATATTGCGTTCGGCGGGTTCGGGCAGGTGTTGTTGGCGGTGTGCTTGAGCTTTTTTGCGTTTACCACCATCATCGGCTGGTATTATTTCGGCGAGTCGAATATCCGTTTTCTGTTCCACAACCGCGGGCTGAATGCTTACCGGCTGTTGGTGTTGGCGGCGATTGTGTTAGGCACGCTGGGCAAAGTGGATTTGGTGTGGAGCCTGTCGGATATGTTCAACGGCTTTATGGTGGTGCCCAACTTGATTGCGCTGTTTTTGCTGCGCAAAGAAGTGCGCGCGGTGTTTGATGATTATCTGCGCCAGAGCAAATCGGGGCAGCCGCTGCATTATGACTATAAAGAACATTTGTAATATTTGATATTCGGTTGGATAAAGGCCGTCTGAAAGCCAATAATGCTTTCAGACGGCCTTTTCTGGTTTTGTCGCGCTTTAAAGCAAGTTTAGTTTTTTCAGCAAAGCATCGCTGCCTGCGCGCACCAGCTCATAAGTTTCATCGAAATTGTCGGTATACCACGGGTCGGGTACGTGGTCGTAGCCGAGTGTGGGCGTGAGGTCGGTGAGCTTGAACATTTTGTCGGGATGGCGGCCGAACAGGCGTTCCAGCTCGGCGAGGTTGTTGTCGTCCATCGCAATCAGATAATCGAAATGGTCGAAATCGCTTGTCTTAACCTTGCTGCTGGTAAAACCGAGCGGGCTGATGCCTTGCTGCTTGAGCTTGGCGAGCGTGCCACGGTGCATGTTTTCGCCGTCGTGCCAGCCCGAAGTGCCCGCGCTGGCCGTGTCGATGCGTTGCGCCACGCCTGCGGCCTGCGCTTGGTGGCGCAACACATATTCGGCCATCGGCGAGCGGCAGATGTTGCCGAGGCAGACAAACAGGATTTTATAAACCGGCATGTTTAGGCTTCCGCAAACAAGGGGTTGTGGCCGGGCAGATTGAGGGCGCGGGCATAGCCGGGCAGTTCGGCTTGTTCGGGTTGCGTTTCATGCAGCAGGCGGATGTTTTCCACTTGGCATTCGGCCATCAGATCCAGAAAATCCTGCTGGATGGTTTCGATGCGCGCCACGGGTGAGAGCGGCCAAGTGAAGATTTGCGGCTGCAGCTCAAACTGGCTGTCGGTGGCGTTGAAACCGAATTGCAGGTTGCCGCCCTGCTGCGCGGCCATTACCACACCCACGCGCGGGCTTTGCAGGCGGATGGCGCGGATGGCGTTGGCGGCAAACACGTCGAGCGCCATGCGCAGGCGCATGTGGCTGCCTTCGGTGATGGCGGTGAGGGGGGTGGCAGGAGCGAGCGGATTGGTAAACAAAGTCAAACCGGGTGCGCCGATTGACTGCTGCCAAGCCTGCATCAGCGGCAAGGCGGCATCACGCAGGTTTTGGTTTAAGGCCGTCTGAATACTTTTATCGCCGTAGCCCAGCGCAAACACCACATGCACCGATTGGCCGTCGGGTACGGCCAAATCCGCTTGCGGCAGCGTGGCGGCAAAAGCGGCGGCGGCTTCGGCATTTTGTTTGGCGGCAAACCATTCCCCGGCGTTGACGGCGGCCAAATCTTCCGAGCGCACCAGCTTGGGCAGCCAGGTTGCTTGTACAAGAGGGCGCAGCGACGGATAGTTGGCCAGGCAGGCGGCCAGCTCTACCGAAGGCGCATCCAGCGGCAGCGTGAGCGGCTGGTTGCAACCGGCCACCAGCACCACCGGCAGGGCAAACCACTGCACTTCATCATCGGTTTTGGCTTGCAGCGAGTCTTCCAGCCCGTCGAGCAGCGCACGGTAGGAATCGGCGTCCGGCGCCATGCTCATGGCCACCGAAAGGCCGAGGTAATGATTTTGTTGCAACATGGCATAGATGCTGCCGCGCAGCGATTCTTCGGCCAGCTTGCGTTGGGCACCGGCGGCATTTCGGGCAATCTGGCCTGCATACAGTAGCAGCTCGTTTTTCACCGGGTCGGTGGGATAGGGGCGGGTATCGGGGAGGATGGTGCGGGCATTCATAAACAGGGTCTTTTATTGATTCAAACGAAAGGAATTATAGCAATATTGGCGCGTTTGATAAGGGGGTTGGCGCTGTTGCAAAATAACATGAAAAAGTGCTTGCATCGGCGTGAAAGTTTTGTTACGGTAAAGCCACGTACACAGAAAAAGGAGTGTCGATGGAGATATTGACTGCATTATTGCTGTCTGGTATTGCGTTGGCTGCTTCGGGCTTATTGAAGCCTTTGATGTTTACTCCGACTACGGTCACATTAGCGAAAGCGGCGCAACCGCTTGCTTAGCTTGAAGCAGAGGCAGGATACAACAAGATTATGCTGGCTTAAGGCCTTTCGGCAAACGTTCCGAACACAGGCCGCAGCAACCGGATACGCCGCTTGAGGCGTGTAGACTGCCACCGGAAGTTCCCGCAACCAGCCGTTTCCTGACGCAAACTGTGGAAGTCGGCCGGACAAATCTAATGCACCCGAGCTCCGATATGGAGCAACCCGAATAGAGTGTAAAGTGAAGTTTGATTTTCATTTTAACCACGCGCCCCGTCTTTCGCAGACGGGGCGCTTTTCCTTGATTAATATTAATGAATTATTGTGTAAAGAAAATTTAGTTGTCGGTAAATCATGAGCTTGATGCTTGAAATGGCGGCTTGCATTTGTTAACGTAAAAACAGGGTCGGCGCTTGGTGTCGGTTTTAAGAATTCATGAACAACAATAAACAAGGAGTTTGAGTGTGAAAAAACTGATTGCATTATTGCCCTTGAGTTTCGCCTTAGCAGCCTGCGGCTCGCTAAAACCCAAAGATGTTCAAGCAGAAGTGGATTATGTGTGTGAAAACGGCGTGACCATGCGCGTGGCGGAAGGCAACAACCGCGTCAAACTGACGGCCATGAATGTGGCGGGCAACCCGAGTGCTGTATTGCAGCAAGCGCCTGCCGGAGTGGGCTTGCGCTATGCCAATAACGACGGCTTCTTCGGCCAGCCGACCGAATGGCGCATTCAGGACGGCGATACCGTGCTGACATACAGCAACAGCGGTCAGAATGTTCAAACTAAATGTAAAGTGAAATAATGGTTTGATATAGTGGATTAGATTTGAACCAGTACAGCGTTGGCTCGCCTTGCCGTACTAGGTGTACTGTCTGCGGCTCCCCGCCTTGTCCTGATTCAAATCTAGTCCACTATATACCAAACTGGATTGGAAAACGCCCTGCAATGAATTGCGGGGCGTTTTTATTGCGGGGCTTTCAGACGGCTTTGAGGCAAATAAACGGCTATGCCTCGCTATTTTCGCCGGTCACCCGCAGCGCCTGCAGCAACGGCACCAACAAGTTTTCAATTAAATGCCAAAACAGCGGCGTTTCTATCGGTTCGGTTTCGGCGCGCTCGAACACCAGCGCCACTTCGGCGTAATCGCGCTGGCCGGTGCTCATTTTGCTGCCGTGGTATTCGCTGCGGGCTTTTTGCCGCGCTTTTTCCAAGCCGTCTTTCGAGCCGGCGGCCAAGATTTCGGCGGCGGCAAGGCTGGTTTTGGCGAAAAACGGCAGCGGCTGGGTGTGGCCGAGGCGGAAGCAGGCCAGCCATTGCTGCAATTGGCCGCGGGCGTCGGGCTGCGGGATTTCGGGCAGGGTGAGGCTGTGGCCGGGCAGCAGCAGGTGGGTTTGATAATCGGCGGCTTCAGATGGCCTGACGGCGCAGAAAATCAGATGTTGCAGCAGATAGGCCAAGCGGTCGGGGGCAGAGGGCTTTTGGCTGAGGAAGTAAATCAGGCCGTGTTGGTGGAGGTGGTTGAGGCTGCCGTAAAGCGTATGGCCGTCTGAATCAAGCGTGTAGTTGTGCGGCGGGCGGGCGGGGCTGTGCAGCAGGTTGTTGTCAAGCGATTTGGCGGCGGCCTGAAATTGCTGTTGCCACAAATGGCCGAGCTGGCCGTCGGGTAGCAGGCTTTCGGCATCGAGGCGGCGCTCGGTTTGGGTGAAATCGTGGTGCAGGCGGCGGGCTTGGGTGTAGGCGGCGGTGATGCGGTCGCTGTGCAGCGGCGCAAACGGCTCGGCGGCATCCCAAGCTTCATCGGCATAGGGTTTGTGCCAACTCAAGGTGTGTTGCAGCCAATGACGCACGGGGTTACGCCAGAAACGGATGAAGTTTTCCTGCGTGGTGGCTTCGGCAGGCTCATTGCCGATGGCTTCGCTGAAAAAGGCGGCAGGCTGCGCGGCAGGTTGGTTGAGGGCGGCGGCATAATCGCTGCGGCTGCTGATGAGGCCGTCTGAATGCGGCGCGGCGAAATAGCGGTGGGAAAAGGGCTGTAAAGGATGCTGCACCACCAAATCCTGCGCCAATGTTGAGCCGCTGCCATCGGGGCTGCACATGGCGGCGAGGGTGTCGATCAGTTCGCTCAACAGGGCGGAAGGGGCGAGCTCGTCATCGTTGCTGATGCTGCGGCCGACATAAGACAAATACAGGATTTCGCGCGCGCTGATGATGGCTTCGAGAAACAGATAGCGGTCGTCGTCGCGGCGGGCGCGGTCGCCTTTTTGCGGGTGGCGGGCGATGAGGTCGAAGGCGGCGGCTTTGGTGTTGCGCGGGAAATCGCCGTCGTTGAGCCCTAAGAGGCAGATGACTTTAAACGGCAGGCTGCGCATCGGCACCATGCTGCAAAAAGTGATGCCGCCGCGCAAGAAACCGGCCTGGCTCTGGCTGCCGAGGAAATGCTGCAGGTGGCGGATAACGCTGTGCAGCGGCAGCGTGCCGCCAAATTGTGCCAATGCGGCTTCGGCCTGCCAGCGGGCCAGCGCCTGTTCGATTTGCTGCAGGGCGTGTTGGTCGTCGGCGGCAGGTTGGAGCAAGGCGGCAAGCAGCGCGCGCACGCGTTCGCACCAAGCGGCAATGTCGGCGGGCTGCTGCCAGCTGCGGTAAATTTCGGCCAGAGTGTCGATAAATGCGCTGAAACGGCTGAACACGGCAATATGGTTGGGGTCGCCGTGCCAAGCGCTGAGGTTTTGCCACAACACATCGTCGCTCTCGGGCAGCATCCAGCCCAACACCAGCCGCTCCAAGCCCTGCTGCCAAGTAAACAGCGTATTGGCCGCGCCGTGGCGGCTGCGCATGGCATCATCCAGCCCCCAATGGATATTGAGCGCGGCAATGGTGTCGTGCAGCAGCGGCAGGTCTTCGCGCGCCAACTCAAACCGCGCCAGCACCAAATCGCTGTCGAGCAGCGGCAACAGGCGGTCGACTTCAAAACGGCTTTCCAGCAAATCGAGCGTTTGTTCGAGCGCATATAAAAGCGGTTGGCGGCGGCTGAGTTTCACGTCAGACACCGAATACGGCAAGGCCTGCGCGCCGCCCTGCGCCTGCCCGAACACCGCCTCGATATAAGGGCTGTAAGGCTCGATATTCGGCGTGAGCACGGCAATATCGTGCGGCTGCCAATCGGGATGCTCGGCCAAAATCGCGAGCAATTGGTCTTTCAATATCTGCAATTCGCGCAACGGGCTGTGGGCGGAATGAATGCGCACCGAGCCGTCGTGCAGCGCCGCCGCCCGGCTGCCGTCGGGCAAAGCCAGCGTTTGAATGTCTTGCTGCAAGTGTTGCAATAAAGAGGCCGTCTGAACCGGTTCGCTGAAATAAGCGCGCTCTTCCGCCACCGGCGCTTCGGCCAGCGCATCGAAAAAATCGCGCCCCTGCTTGCCCAGCGAAGCCAGCAGCGGATGGCCGCTCTGGCTCAAATCCACCTCATCGCCGCTATGGAGCAGCTGCGCCGCTTCCAACACATTGCCCCAATAGCCGCTGCTCGGGTTCAGCGCAAAAATATGCACATCGCAATGCTCGGCCAGCGCCTGCAGCAATTGCAGATACATCGGCGCCATCGTGGCAATGCCGAACACAAAAAAACGCTCGGGCAATTTATCTGCATCCAGCGCCGCCAGCAGCTGCTGCCACATCGCCACACGGTGCGGCGCATTGCGGCTGCCGTCATCCAAAAAGCGCCACAACGCCGCCTGCCAGACTTCATCGTCGCCCAAACCCAGCAAGTGCCCCTGCTGCCACGCCTCAATCCATTGCGGCCGATACACCAGATATTGGTCGAAAATATCCGCAAGCTGGCCGGAAAGCTCATAAGCCGCCGCCTCACCGCTGCCCAAATAAGCATGCAGCGCCGCATGTGCCGCCGCATATTCAGAGGCCGTCTGAAAGCTGGGGCTTTGAAACAAATCCAGCAAACGCCAACGCATCACCTCAGGCGCAAACGGGCTCAATTCGGGAATGCCGGGCAGACATTCGCGCATCAGCCGCCAAGTCAGCCCCGCAGGCAGGCTGAACTTCAAATTGGCCGCCACCCCCAATTCCCGCGCCAAATGCGTATTCAAATAACGCCGCATGCCCTGGCTCTGCACCACAATTTCTTCCGCAGCAAACGGATCGGCAAGCGGCAGCAGGCGCTGCAATTCGGTGAAAATATAGGCCAGATGTTCGAGGCGGTTGGATTGGTGCAGATAGAGCATGGCGGCGGAATAGGGCGGAATGGATGGGAACAACCATTATCCAACATTCGCGGCGGTCTGGAAACGAGCGCGGCGGATTTCAGCAGCGTTTTGTTTTGATGGGGTTGGCTCATAAAGGCAAAGGCCGTCTGAAAGGCAAAACGCTTTCAGACGGCCTT
>CAYVIS010000090.1:0-8220 GCA_964451565.1 uncultured Neisseria sp. | reverse complement strand
GAATACGCCGACGGTTTCGGCCTGATGCGCGCTTCCAACACCACGCCGGTATTGGTATTGCGTTTCGAAGCCGACAGCCAGGAAGCCATCGAGCGCATCCAAAACCAGTTTAAAGCCGTGATTGAAAGCAAACCGGGGCTGCAATGGCCGCTGTAAATTAACATTGATTGACGTATAGGTTAAGGCCGTCTGAAAGCATTCAGACGGCCTTTTTATATGTTACAGATGAAGGCTTGTCGCATATTTTCTACACCAATATTTGGAAAAAACTGAGGTATATCAAACAACCATTATCAAATTATCAAACCACTTTTTCGTTTGAAATATCCCTAATATCATCTTTACATATATGAATCTTTTGTGACAAAGCGACATATATCCTGCATCCATCCGGCTGCACGGCAACCATCTCATATCAATTTTTCTAATCAGGAATATTCCATGCTCCCCTTTCTTCAATCCAAACCCGGCGTACCGGTTCCGGAGGCAGAAGTACGCGACCGTTATAACCGCCTCAGATGGCATGCGCTTTTCGGTATTTTCATCGGCTATGCCGCCTACTACATCCTTCGCAACAACTTCCTGCTGTCTTCCCCCGAACTGATTGCCGAATTCGGCTTTACCAAAAAAGACATCGGCTTTATCTCCGGCACCATGTTGGTTGTATACGGCCTCAGCAAAGGCGTGATGTCGGCGCTGGCGGATAAATCAAACCCCAAACATTTCATGATATTCGGCCTGCTGATGTCGGCGCTGGTCAATGTGATGATGGGGTTCAGCGCTTCTTTCTGGCTGTTTTTATTCCTCTGCATCCTCAACGGTATTTTCCAAGGCATGGGCGCAGGCCCCGCTTATGTCGTGCTCGCGAGTTGGTTTCCGCGTAAATCGCGCGGCATCACCACCGCTTTTTTCAATATTTCACACAATGTCGGCGGCGGTATGGTTGCACCGATTTCAGGTGCATCCATTGCCTGGCTTGGTAGTGAACACTGGCAATCCGCCTATTTCATCGTACCCACCGCTATTGCCGCAATCGTCGCCATAATCGTCTATTTCGCAGGCACCGGCCGCACCTACAACGAAGGTTTGCCGCCGATGAGCCAAATTTTGCAGAACGAAAACGAAGAGCTGGTGATTACCAAAGAAGAAAATATCGACCTCACTGCCTGGCAGATTTTCAAGCAATACATCGCCAAAGATATTAATGTATGGTTTGTCTCGTTTATCGATGTGTTCACCTATATGATCCGCTTCGGTGTCTTGACCTGGCTGCCTCTTTATCTGCTGGAAACCAAAGGGTTCACCAAAGGCGAAATGGCTACCGCTTTTGCCATCTTCGAATGGGCGGCCATCCCGTCCACCTTATTTGCCGGTTGGATTACCGATACTTACTTCAAGGGTAAGCGTATGCCGCTTTCCATCATCACGCTGTTTGGCGTCGGTGCCGCGATTTTCGCCTATTGGGGCGGCAATTCCCTGTTGACTGTCACCATTGGCGCGGGCATCGTGGGCTGCTTGATTTATGTGCCGATGTTTTTATCATCTCTGCAGGCGATTGAACTGGTGCCCTCTTTTGCAGCCGGCTCCGCCACCGGCTTGCGCGGTTTGCTGAGCTATGTTTTGGGCAGCTTCTCCGGCACGGCGCTTTTCGGCGTTTTGGCAGAACGCTACGGCTGGGATGCGGGTTTTTATCTGCTCCTGTTTGCTGTGGTTGCCTGTATTTTCTGCTGTTTCATGACGCATCGCGGCGTATTGAAGCTGGAACGCAAAAAGCTTGCCGCCGCTGCCGAATAATCGGCATCAATTCATGTTATATTAAAGGCCGTCTGAAAGCGTTCAGACGGCCTCTTTATTTATCCGAATACCATTATGAAGAAACACATCCTCCTCGGCATCAGCGGCGGCATCGCTGCCTATAAATCCTGCGAACTTGTGCGCCTCTTGAAAAAACAAGGCCATGAGGTGACGGTCACCATGAGCCGCGCCGCCACCGAATTTATCTCTCCGCTCACCTTTCAAGCCTTGAGCGGCAACCCCGTTTTGGCCGACACCCACAGCGGCGAAGCAGGCGGCAACGGCATGGCGCACATCAACCTCACCCGCGCCGCCGACGTGTTTCTGATTGCGCCCGCCAGCGCCAATACCATCGCTAAAATTGCAGGCGGCATCGCCGACAACCTGCTCACCAACCTTGCCGCCGCCCGCAAATGCCCGCTGGCGGTTGCACCTGCCATGAATGTGGAAATGTGGTTCAACCCCGCCAACCAACGCAATATCGCCCAATTGCTTTCAGACGGCATCAGCGTTTTCCAGCCTGCCAGCGGCGAACAGGCCTGCGGAGAAGTGGGCGTCGGACGCATGCTCGAAGCGGCTGAGCTTGCCGATTTGCTGCCGGATTTGTGGACACCGAAAAGCTTGTCCGGCAAAAAAGTGCTCATCACCAGCGGCGCCACTTTCGAAGCCATCGACCCCGTGCGCGGCATCACCAATATCTCCAGCGGCCAAATGGGCGCCGCGCTCGCCCGCGCCTGCCGCGCCGCCGGAGCGGAAGTCTCGCTGGTTTACGGCCAGATGCAGGCCGCCCTGCCCGCCGGTTTGGCCGCAGCCGAGCAGGCCGTCAGCGCCCAAGCCATGCATGATGCCGTGCATCGGCGCATCGGTGCGCAAGATGTGTTTATCGGCGTGGCCGCCGTTGCCGATTACAAAGTAGCCAACCGCAGCACGCAGAAACTCAAGAAAAACGGCACAGGTGCGCCCGTTATCGAGTTGGCAGAAAACCCCGACATCCTCGCTTCGGTAGCCGCGCTGCCGCAAGCCCCTTTCTGTGTGGGTTTTGCCGCCGAAAGTCACAACGTGCTCGAATACGCCCGCACCAAACGCCTGAAAAAAGGCGTGCCAATGCTGGTCGCCAACGATGTTTCTGTGGCAATGGGCAAGGCTACCAATCAGATTACCATCCTTGATGGCGAGCGAGAAACCGTGCTGCCTGAGTGCAGCAAAAGCGAAGCCGCCGCCGCCATTGTGACACGCCTGGCAGAGCTGTTGAATGCGCGTTAAGTCTTTCCGACATCCTAGCCGAGCATAACAAAACCCGCTGCCAGGCCAAGCCGACAGCGGGTTTTTTATGCTCAAGTGTGTTTTTCGCTTACCCTACCATTTGATTATACAAAAGCCTTACCCTATCAATCGCCCATTGCCGCCAGCAATTCGGCTTGGTGCTCGGCAATCAGTGCGCCGCTAAGCTCGTCCAAATCACCATCCATAATGAAATCCAGCTTGTGCAAGGTCAGGTTGATGCGGTGGTCGGTGACGCGGCCTTGGGGATAATTATAAGTGCGGATGCGCTCGCTGCGGTCGCCGCTACCGATTAAGCTCTTGCGTTCCGCCGCCTCTTTTGCCAGCGCTTCACGTTTTTGCACATCATTCAGCCGCGCCGCCAACACTTTCATCGCCTGCGCTTTATTGGCGTGTTGCGAACGGCCGTCTTGGCATTCCACCACCATGCCGGTCGGCAAATGGGTAATGCGCACGGCGGAATCGGTTTTGTTGATATGCTGGCCGCCCGCACCGGATGCGCGGAAGGTGTCGATGCGCAAATCGGCCGGGTTCAACTCGATTTCTTCCAGCTCGTCCGCTTCCGGCATCACCGCCACGGTGCAGGCTGAGGTATGAATGCGCCCTTGGCTCTCGGTAGCGGGCACCCGCTGCACGCGATGGCCGCCGGACTCAAACTTGAGCCTGCTGTATGCGCCCAGGCCGACAATGCGGGCAATCACCTCTTTATAGCCGCCCAAATCGCTTTCGTTGGACGACACAATTTCCACCTGCCAACGGTTGCGCTCGGCATAGCGGCTGTACATGCGCAGCAAATCCCCGGCAAACAGCGCCGCTTCATCGCCCCCCGTACCCGCGCGTACCTCGATAAAGATGTTTTTATCGTCATCGGCATCTTTGGGCAGCAATAGCTTTTGCAGCTCGGTTTCCAGCAAGTCGATTTTTTTCTGCGCCGCTTCGAATTCCTCGGCGGCAAATTCCTTCATTTCGGGGTCGGCCAGCAGCTCTTCGGCGTCGGCCAAATCGCCCTCTGCCTGACGGTATTGCTGAAACACTTCCACCACCGGCGTAATCTCCGCATGCTCGCGGGTGAGCTTGCGGTAATTGTCCATATCCTCAGTGGCCTCGGGCGAGCCGAGCAGATGCGTTACCTCTTCCAGGCGTTCGGCCAATTGCTGCAGTTTGTCTAAGATTGACGGTTTCATCACATCGTTTTCCGTTGGATAAAGCCGTCTGAAAAGCAAGCTGCAATCCGCTTGTTGCCACACCGTTTCAGACGGCCTCAATATCGCTGCCGATTCATATCAGCATAATAAAAAAGCCAGCCGTTTTCACAAGCTGACTTTTCAAATAGTGTTTTTGGTCGGAGTGAAAGGATTCGAACCTTCGACCCCTTGCACCCCATGCAAGTGCGCTACCAGACTGCGCCACACTCCGACTCAAAGAAGAAAAAGATTATAGCGGCGCTAAAATCAGTTGGCAAGTGCTTTTTCGATATCTGCCAATATTTTTTGCAGCTCCACCCGCATTTCATCTGCGCGGATGGCCGGATTGCCCTCGCCGTCCAGCGCATTGCGGGTAAATTCATCCACAAAAGGCGCAAACGTGTCTTTCAGACGGCGTAATTTCATCACATCCTGTCGGGTATAGTGATCGCCGCCATAGCCCACCACCACGCCGTGGGCATGCTGCCATTGAGCAAATTGCTCAGGGCTGATTTCCACCAGCGCGCACAATTCATTGAGGGTAAAATAGCGTTGGGCGGGGATATGCGGTAAATCAGGCGCGTTGCTTGTCATAATAATGCTCCACCATGCCTTTTAATTTTTGGCTTGCGTGGAATGTTACCACACGGCGGGCGGAAATGGGCACTTCTTCGCCGGTTTTCGGGTTGCGGCCCGGACGTTGCGGTTTGTCGCGCAGCTGGAAATTACCGAAACCGGAAATTTTGATTTCCTCACCGCGCTCCAAGGTAGTGCGGATTTCTTCAAAAAAAAGTTCGACGATTTCTTTGGCATCGTTTTTGGTCACGTTGCTTACTTTGTCGACCAAGATGTCGGCCAATTCGGCTTTTGTTAAAGTCATTGTTATTACTTTCAGTTTTCAACAGGGGCAGATTATCACTAATTTTCGTTTAGAATTCAAGTGAATATCCATTTTTTTAACGGCGCAGTTGCGCGCCCGCACTTTCAGCCGCTTTCACCAGCTTTTCCATCAGCGGTTCGACGGTTTCATCGGTCAGCGTGGCATCCATATCTTGCAGGATGATTTTCACTGCCATGCTCTTCGTATCTTCGGGCAAACCGGCGCCGCGATACACGTCAAACACGCTGATTTCCTGCACCAGCTTGTTGGCCGCGCCATTTAATGCCGCCAGCAATTCATCGTGGCTCATGGCCTCCGGCATCACAAACGCCAAGTCGCGGCGGGCGGGCTGGAATTTGGATACGGGCCGGTAAACCGCTTTGGCCGTGCCGACTACCGCCGCCATATCGACTTCAAACACCAACGCGGCTTGCGGCAGATCGTATTTTTGCAGCCATTGCGGATGCAGCTCGCCGATAAAGCCGACAGCTTGGCCGTCGAGCAGGATTTCGGCGGTGCGCCCCGGATGCAGCGCGGGATGGGCGGTTTTCACAAACTGCACCGCTTTTCCGGCCAGCAAGGCCTCCACATCGGCTTTGAGGTCGTAAAAATCGACTGCGCGGCCTTTTTCACCCCATTGTTCGGGCAACGCGGTGCCGTACACCAAGCCGCCGATGCGCTCGTTTTGCACAAAGCGGCCGTCTGAAGCCTTGCTGAACACACGGGCGATTTCAAACACGCGCACGCGGTTTTGTTTGCGGTTGAGGTTGTTTTGCAGGATTTCCACCAAACCGCCGATGAGCGTGGAGCGCATCACCGCATATTGTGCCGCCAGCGGGTTTTGTAGGCGGATGGGGTTGCTGTTGGCGGCAAAATCGGTTTCCCATTGCTCATCGACAAACGCGTAGCTGACCACTTCCTGATAGCCTCGCGCGGCCATTTGGCGGTAAATGTCGAAGCGCGGCTGACGGGTTTCCGGCAGCGCCAACATGCTCAGACGGCCTGAAGTGTAATCATCGGGAATGTTTTCATAGCCGTAAACGCGGCCGATTTCTTCAATCAGATCGGCTTCGATTTCAATATCGAAACGGAAGCTCGGCGCAGTTACCTTGAAGCCGTCTGCAATGGCGGTCGGATTGAGGCCGAGGTGGCGCAAAATGGTTTCCACCTGCGCGGCATCCACGTTTACGCCCAACACTTTTTCCACGCGGCTCAAGCGCAGCTCAACCGTTTTGGCCTGCGGCAATTCGCCCACGGCTTCCACCAATTCACCTGCTGCGCCGCCGCAAACAACCAACACCAACTCGGTGGCACGTTCGACCGCATCGGCCTGCACCGCCCAATCGACGCCGCGCTCGAAGCGAAACGACGAATCGGAGCCGAAACCGTATTGGCGCGATTTGCCGGCAATGATTTCTGGCGCAAACCAAGCGGCTTCGAGCACGATGTTTTGCGTGCCGTCTGAAACCGCGCTGGCTTCGCCGCCCATCAAACCGGCCATGCTCAACGCGCCCTGCTCGTCGGCAATCACCAAAGTGTTGTCGGCCAGAGTGACGGTTTTCTCGTTCAAACACGCCAATTCTTCGCCATGATGGGCGCGGCGCACGATGATGCTGCCGTGGATTTTGTCGGCATCAAAAACGTGCATCGGCTGGCCGATCTCCAGCATCACATAGTTGCCGATATCGACCAGCGCCGAAATCGAACGGATACCGCTGCGCGCCAAACGCTGCACCATCCAATCGGGTGTCGGCGCTTGCGCATCCACATTTTCAATCACACGGCTGATGAAGCGGCCGCAATCGGCAGGCGCATCAATGCGCACCGGCTGGGTTTTGCCGCTCGTTACCGAGGCCGTCTGAACCGCTACCGGCGTGTTGACACATTGCGTCAACGCCGCCACTTCGCGTGCCAAGCCTTTGATGCTGAGGCAGTCGGTGCGGTTGGGGGTGATTTTCAGCGTCATCACCGCATCGTCCAAATCCAGATAATCGCGGATATTTTGGCCGATAGGCGCATCGGCGGGCAGAATGCGCAGGCCGTCCACGCCGTCGTCGGGCAGACCCAATTCATCGGTCGAACACAACATGCCGTTGGAGGTTTGGCCGCGCATTTTGGTCGGCTTGATTTTGAAATTGCCCGGCAACACCGCGCCCGGCAAAGCACACGGCACTTTAACACCGGCTTTCACATTCGGCGCGCCGCAGACAATCTGAATCAGCTCGCCCGTGCCTGCGTCGACTTGGGTGATGTTGAGGCGGTCGGCATCGGGGTGTTTTTCCACCGATTTCACTTCGGCCACCACCACGCCGGAAAAGGCGGGGGCGGCGGTTTCCACTTCTTCCACTTCCAAACCCGCCATGGTCAGCAGATGGGCGAACGCATCGGCAGAAAGGTTCGGATTGGCTTGGGTTTTCAACCAGTTGTAAGAAAATTGCATGATATTCTCTTGTGTATTGAATCAGGCCGTCTGAACAGCCCGATAATATAGGATTTCTTTTTCAGACGGCTTCAGAGGCCGTCTGAACGTTTATTTGAATTGTTTCAGGAAATTCAAATCGTTGTCGAAAAACAGGCGCAAATCATTCACACCGTAACGCAGCATGGCGAAGCGGTCGAGGCCGATGCCGAAAGCGAAACCGGTGTATTTTTCGGGGTCGATGTTTACATTTTGCAACACGTTGGGGTGCACCATGCCGCAGCCGCCCACTTCCAACCATTTGCCGTTGTCGCCCATGATGTCTATTTCGGCGGAAGGCTCGGTAAACGGGAAAAACGAGGGGCGGAAGCGCACCTGCAAATCATCGCGCTCGAAAAAGCGGCGGATAAAATCGGTGAACACGGCTTTCAAATCGGCCATGGTCACGCCCTCTTCCACCCACAGCCCTTCGGCCTGATGGAACATCGGCGAGTGGGTGGCATCGGAATCGACGCGATACACGCGGCCGGGGGCGATGATGCGGATGGGCGGATTTTTTTTGTCCAACATGTAGCGGATTTGAATCGGCGACGTGTGGGTGCGCAATACATCGCCGTTTTCCACATAAAACGTATCCTGCATGGCGCGCGCGGGGTGGTTTT
>CAYVIS010000089.1:0-8257 GCA_964451565.1 uncultured Neisseria sp. | reverse complement strand
CGCGTTTGAGGATTTCTTTGGAAATCGCCAATTCGCCGCTGTAATCGGTGGAAGCCGTCCACAGGCGCAGGATGTCAGCGCCGAATTCGTTATACACTTCCTGCGGCGCCACCACGTTGCCGAGTGATTTCGACATTTTGCGGCCGTTTTGATCGACCACGAAACCGTGGGTGAGCAGCTGTTTGTAGGGCGCGCGGCCGACGGCGGCGCAACCGATGAGCATGGAAGATTGGAACCAGCCGCGGTGTTGGTCGCTGCCTTCGAGATACAGGTCGGCAGGCCAAGCCAGCTCGTCGCGCTGTTTCAACACCGAAAAGTGGGTGCTGCCGGAATCAAACCACACGTCCAGCGTGTCGCTCAATTTTTCATAATCTGCGGCTTCGTCGCCCAGCAATTCTTTGGCATCGAGCGAAAACCAGGCTTCGATGCCTTTTGTTTCGATGCGTTTGGCCACTTCTTCGAGCAATTCGGCGCTGTTCGGATGCAGTTCGCCGCTGTCTTTGTGCACGAAAAACGTCATCGGCGTGCCCCAATAGCGCTGACGGCTCACCACCCAGTCGGGGCGGCCTTCAATCATGGCTTCCAGACGGGCGCGGCCCCAGGCGGGGAAAAATTCGGTGTCGTTCACCGCTTTCATGGCGTTGTTGCGCAGGGTTTTGCCATCGTGACCGGGTTTGTCCATGCCGATAAACCATTGGCCGGTGGCGCGGTAAATCAGCGGGGTTTTGTGGCGCCAGCAATGGGCGTAGCTGTGTTCGATTTTGCTGTTGGCCAGCAAAACGCCGTTTTCTTGCAGCCATTCGATAATCACCGGATTGGCTTCCCACACGGTCAAACCGGCCACGCGCGGCATGTCGCTGCGGTAGCGGCCTTCGCTGTTAACAGGATTATCCAATTCGATGCCGTATTTGATGCAGACGAAATAGTCTTCCAAACCGTGCGCAGGCGCGGTGTGCACCAAGCCGGTACCGGCATCGGTGGTGACGTGGTCGCCGTTGAGCATTTGGATGTCGCGCTCCAAAAACGGATGGCGCAGGTGCAGGTTTTCCAGCTTGCTGCCGTTGGTTTCGGCCAACACGTTTGCGCCTTCGAAACCGTAGCGTTTGAGCGCGTCTTCGGCCAAATCTTTGGCCAACACGAGCTTGCCTTTGGGCGTGTCAATCAATTGGTAAACCACTTCGGCACCGGCGCTGATGGCTTGGCTCGCAGGCAGTGTCCACGGGGTGGTGGTCCAAATCACGGCAAAGGCATCGCCGCTGATGTCGCTCAAACCGAAGGCTTTCGCCAGCGCGGCTTTGTCTTGAAACGGATAGGCCACGTCAATGGCGGGGGAAACTTTGTCTTTGTATTCCACTTCGGCTTCGGCCAGCGATGAGCCGCAATCAAGACAGAACTGCACCGGTTTTTCACCGCGATAGAGATAACCGGCTTTGTAGATTTCGCCGAGCGCACGCACGGTGTCGGCTTCGGTTTTGAAGTCCATGGTGAGGTAGGGATGTTCCCAATCGCCCATCACGCCAAGGCGGATGAAGTCTTTTTTCTGGCGCGCGATTTGCTCTTTGGCGTATTCGCGGCACAATTCGCGGAAACGCGCGGCGGGAATCTCTTTGCCGTGCAGCTTTTCCACCATCAATTCGATGGGCAGGCCGTGGCAGTCCCAGCCGGGCACATAGGGCGCATCGAATCCGGCCAGCGTTTTGCTGCGCAGGATGATGTCTTTCAGAATTTTGTTGGCGGCATGACCGATGTGGATATCGCCGTTGGCATAGGGCGGGCCGTCGTGCAGAATGAATTTCGGCCGGCCTTGGGCGATTTCGCGCAGCTTTTCATAGCGCTTGTGCTCATACCAGCTTTTCAGCCAGCCGCCTTCGCGTTTGGCCAAGTTGCCGCGCATGGGAAACGGGCTTTCGAGCAGGTTTACGGTTTTGCTGTAATCGGTCATGTTTGGGTTTCTCGTGCTTCGTTGGTATGGGTTCAGACGGCCTCTTGTATATCAAGAGGCCGTCTGAACATCAATTTTTATCTTGAAAAATCTATTGTAGCGGAATTGGGGGTATTTTATAAGGCTTTCGGGCGGCGAAGGTGAGATTTACCGGCCGAAAGCTCGGCAAATACACAATCAGTCGCGCCTGCACGGGCATCTGCTTGCAAACGTATGCTAAGCCTTCGGCATAAAATCACTCAATAATATTCGTATTCACGCTCCGCGATATATATCGGATATGCTGAACTATTGTTTACCTCGTTTTCTTTCGCGCTTTCTACCCGTTTTGTTTGGCTGCTGCGAACATTTTTTATCCAATTGCCTTGTGCATCGTATTCATATTGATCAATCCATCGTGTAAAAACGCCGCGGCCTGATTCGTAATGGTTTTCCTCAATCTGATTGCCTTGGCTATCATACCGATACGTCCATTTCTCATTTTTTCTGTCGTCTGAATAATCAACATATTTTTCAATCAGATTGCCTTCAGCGTTATATCGGTAGGTCCATTTTTCCAGCAAGCTGCCATCCGGACGGTAATGGCTGTCTTCTACCCGATTGCCCTGTTTGTCATATTTGCTCGTCTCTTTGTGAAGCAGGAGGCCGTCTGAATCGTAATGGTCTGTTGCAATCTGATTGCCTTGCTCATCATATCGATAAACATCCTTAACATTGAAATTGCCGTCTGAATCGTAACAGCTGTCTTCAATCCGTTTGCCGTTGTCATCATATCGGGCAATCCATTTCTCCCGCAAATTGCCGCTTGAATCGTATGCGTTCAATTCAATCCTGTTGCCTTGCGGATCATAATGGTAAATCTGCTTTCCGCGAAGCTTGCCATCTGAATCATAAAACCCGTGTTCAGTCAGGTTGCCCCGATGATTATATTTTTTTTGAATACGATATCCATCAGAATCATATTCTCTTTCTCGCCGGTCTTCTTCTATTTTTCCCGAACGCTCCCCTGCCTTATGCGAAATCTCGGTATAAGCTTTGACTTGGCCGCTGAGTTTATCGCGCGCCCAATCGTTTTCTTTGGCTGATGCATAGCCGTTTAATCCTGAAGCCATCAACCAAGCCAGCATGATTTTTTTGAATACGCTCATCTCGATTCCTTATTAATCGCGGGGTTGGCCAATGCCGAACGGTGTTTTTCAGACGGCCACCCAATTGCGGGCGGCATCCATATCCTGCCAGATTTTTTCTTTTAAGGCTTCGATGCTGTCGAATTTTGCTTCGTCGCGCAGCTTGTGCAAAAAACGCACGCGGATGCGTTGGCCGTATAAATCGCCGTTGAAGTCAAACAGATGCACTTCCAGTTTTTGTCGGCGCGTGGCGGAAACGGTGGGGTTGAAGCCGAAACTGGCCACACCGCGTTTTTTGCCGAACGCGCCTTCCGCTTCCACCACAAACACGCCGCTCAAAGCGTAGTGATGCTGCGCCAATTGCACGTTGGCGGTGGGGCAGCCGATGGTGCGGCCGAGTTTGGCGCCGTGTTTGACGTGGCCGCTGAGCAGATAATCATGGCCGAGCAGCTTTTGTGCATAGGATAAATTGCCGTCTGAAAGTGCTTGGCGGATGGCGGTGCTGCTGGCGCGAATGTTTTCCACCATCACCGACGGCGTGCGCTCGGCGACCATGTCGGGCTGATTCTGCAACATGGCAAAATCGCCTTCGCGGCCTGCGCCGAAGCGGAAATCGTCGCCGATTAACAGGTATTTGGTGTTCAACGCTCTGCACAGCAGCCGCCCGATAAATTCTTGTGCGGGAATGTCGGCAAACGCCTGATTGAAGCGCAACACCCACACCGCATCAAGGCAGCCGGTTTCGCGCAGCAGCTGCAATTTGCTGCGCAACGGACTGAGGCGGTAAGGCAGATCGCGCCCGAACTTACGGGCGAAAAACTCCTGCGGCTGTGGCTCGAACACCACCGCCACCGCCGCAAGTCCGCGGCTGTGGGCTTCTTGTTTGAGCCGTTGCAGAATATGGTAGTGGCCGAGATGGACGCCGTCGAAATTGCCGATGGTCACCGCCGCGCCCTGCGGGAAATCTGGGGCTTGTGTTTGCCCGAACCAAACTTTCATGAGAGTTTGCTGTGTTTTTAGAATAATGCAGCATTGTAAACGCAATCGGCAGGCGGTGGAACCTTTATGCCGATGCGGCTTGGCAGTTGTTTGAAGAGAGAAAGGATTGGGCTAACCGAGTGATAGGCCGTCTGAAAGACTATTGCAGCGGTTGGCATAAAACTTCAAAATATCTTAAAAACCGATTTACTGAGATTTCTACGGCATGCCAACTGCCCGCCTTATCGCATTCCGCCAAGCAACTTGAGGCCGTCTGAAACCCTTCCCGACGCTTTCAGACGGCCTCTGCCGATATTTTCATATTTGTAAATAAAAATTTCATCAACTGTATTTTATTGTAAAATACACGGTTTCCTGCAAAATTAATCAAGAGCCGCAGATGGATTTCCGTTTTGACATTATTTATGAATACCGTGAGATGTTTTTCTACGGTGCGCTCACCACATTGGGGTTGACTGTCGCCGCCACTTTGGGCGGCACGGTGTTGGGTTTGATTGGTGCGCTCAGCCGCATCATCCGTTTTGAAAAAGGCAATGCCTTCACGCGCGCATTGGCGTGGCTGTTGCGCACCGCTTCGTTGGTGTATGTGACCATTTTCCGCGGCACGCCTTTGTTTGTACAGATTTTTATCTGGTATTTCATTTGGGCGGTGGCGCTGATTAACCCGACCGACGGCTGGTTGGTGAGCGGCGAATTGGCACAAGAGCTGCGCCGCAATTATGGTGCGCTGATTGCAGGCACGCTGGCGCTGACGGTAAACGCGGGGGCGTATATCACCGAAATCGTCCGCGCCGGCATTCAGTCGATTGACCGAGGCCAAATCGAAGCGGCGCGCTCGCTCGGTCTCACTTATCCGCAGGCGATGCGCCATGTGATTCTGCCGCAGGCGTTCCGCCGTATGCTGCCGCCGCTGGCCAATGAGTTTATCACGCTGCTGAAAGACAGCTCGCTGCTGTCGGCGATTGCGGTGGCTGAGTTGGCTTATGTGCAGCGTACGATTTCCGGCCGCTATTCGATTTATGAGGAACCGCTTTATACCATCGCATTGATTTATCTGGTGATGACCATGTGTTTGAGCTGGCTGTTTGCTTGGTTGGAAAAGCATTACAACACCGGCGGCCAGCGTTAATTTTTATGACATGACACACCAACCAGGCAAGGCCGTCTGAAATCTGAAACTGTACCCCATAAAGTTGGACATTCTCCTCCAACCCAGTCAAGGTACAGTTTTTTTATATGAGCACGCAGAAATTGATGCATTGCCCCCAGAGCAATCACGCCCTCTTCATCACCGAAAAACACAGGCAGCGCTATTGGAAGAAGCCGCCTGCCTCAGAGCAGAGAACGCTTATCTATAAAGTGACGTATAAAGAAAGCTAGCGTTTACGACCAACACAAAGACCGTTACAAACACAAACGGATTGCCGCTGCTTTATCGTGGAACAAAAAGAAAGCCGTCCACCGATGAGCAAGATGGCGCTGACAGCCATTGTGCGCCGCAGGCAACGCTGTCACCCTCCGGCAAGAGCCGATGAAGCATCCGATAAAAAACTAAGTCCTGTTGCATATATAACTCAGCTTGTCATGAATACTGTTTGAACGATTTAAATTACCCAAGATTCGGAGGCAGTTCAACCATTCAGACGGCCTTTATATCATCTTGACAAACCACGCCAAAGCAAGGATAATCCACCAATTCATCACAGCCGTGTCAAACGGCTGAAATCATTCAGGTAGATGCCCCGTGCAAGCTGCCCCCTGTTAGGAGGTGATGTTTCACATCACGGCGCGTATCCCGCCCCGCCCAAAGCGAAACCAGCGATACAGAAACCGAATATTTTAAAAGGCCGTCTGAAAGCAGACCGCCACAAACCCCATATATTGTTAGGAAATAAAATGCCTGCTATCCGTGTAAAAGAAAACGAACCCTTCGAAGTTGCCATGCGCCGTTTCAAACGCGCCGTAGAAAAAACCGGCCTGTTGACCGAATTGCGTGCCCGTGAAGCTTACGAAAAACCGACTACCGAGCGCAAACGCAAAAAAGCCGCTGCCGCCAAACGTCTGCAAAAACGCCTGCGCAGCCAACAACTGCCGCCGAAAATGTACTAATCACGGCTCAAGCCTTGATCTCAAGAAACACCGCAAGGCATGTCCTGCGGTGTTTTTACCTTTACAGGCATCACCATTTTTATCAGGCCGTCTGAAAACATTGCCTTTATATTTGCCGAAGCCGCACCATTTAAGCATCACCCCCAACCGACAGAGAACATCATGACCCTCAAAGCCCGACTCAGCGAAGACATGAAAACCGCCATGCGCGCCAAAGACAGCGCCACCCTCTCCACCATCCGCTTGGTCAACGCCGCCATCAAGCAATTCGAAGTTGACGAGCGCACCGAAGCCGACGATGCCAAAGTGGTGGCCATCCTCACCAAAATGGTGAAGCAGCGCAAAGATTCCGCCCAAATCTACACCGATGCCGGCCGCCAAGATTTGGCCGACAAAGAAAACGCCGAAATCGACGTGCTCAACCGCTACCTGCCGCAAATGATGTCTGCCGCCAAAATCGAAGCCCAAGTGGCTGCCGCCATTGCCGAAACCGGTGCTGCCGGCATGGCCGACATGGGCAAAGTGATGGGCGTGCTCAAAGGCAAGCTGGCCGGCAAAGCCGACATGGGCGAAGTCAACAAAATCCTCAAAGCCGCCTTAACCGCCTAACGTAAAGGCCGTCTGAACAACGTTCAGACGGCCTCTCCACCCGCCATGATTCCATCCGAATTCATAGACGAACTGCTCGCCAAAGTCGATATCGTCGACATCATCGACGAACAAGTGCCGCTGAAAAAAGGCGGTGCCAACTACATGGCCTGCTGCCCGTTTCACAAAGAAAAATCGCCGTCGTTTTCGGTGAGCCCGCAGAAGCAGTTTTACCACTGCTTCGGCTGCGGCGCGCACGGCTCGGCCATCGGTTTTATCATGGAATATCAGGGCTTGAGCTTTACCGAAGCCGTGCAATATCTGGCCGACCGCGTCGGCATGACCGTGCCGCGTGTGCGCGGGCGTGAAGAAAACCCCGAAGCGCGGCAGGCGCGCAAGCAGAAGCAGCAAACGTTGGAAGACACCACCGAAGCCGCTGCTGCTTTTTACGCAGGCCGTCTGAAACAGGATGCGCGCGCGCAAGGCTATCTCAACCAACGCGGCCTCAGCGCCGAAATCATCGAGCATTACGGCCTCGGCTATGCGCCCGACGGCTGGCAGCCGCTGGCGCAGGTGTTCCAGCCCTATCCCAACACGCCGCTGGTGGACAGCGGCATGGTCATCGAAAAAGACGGCAAACATTACGACCGTTTCCGCGACCGCATCATGTTCCCCATCCGCAACCAGCGCGGCCAGGTAATCGGCTTCGGCGGGCGCGTGCTTGACAAGGGCGAACCCAAATACCTCAATTCGCCCGAAACCCCGCTGTTCGACAAAGGCCGCAACCTCTACGGCCTGCACGAGGGCCGCGCCGCCATCAAAGAAGCCAACCGCATTTTGGTGGTCGAAGGCTATATGGACGTGGTGGCCTTAGCGCAATTCGGCATCGGCTACAGCGTGGCCGCGCTCGGCACCGCCACCACCGCCGACCACGTCAAATTGCTGATGCGCCAAACCGACAGCATTTATTTCTGCTTCGACGGCGACCGCGCCGGCCGTAAAGCCGCTTGGCGCGCGCTCGAAAACGCATTGCCGCAGCTCAAAGACGACAAATCGCTGCATTTCCTGTTTCTGCCCGAAGAACACGACCCCGACAGCTACATCCGCGCCTACGGCAAAGCCCAATTTGAAGACGCGCTGCTGCACCAAAGCAAACCGCTGTCGGCCTATTTCTGGGATGCGCTTTCAGACGGCCTCAACCTCAACACGCAGGAAGGCAAAGCCGAATTGGTGAAAACCAGCTCGCCGCTGCTGGCGCAAATCAACGCCCCCGCGCTCGGCTTCCTGCTCAAACAGCAATTGAGCGAACTGGTCGGCATCGACCCCGCCAATCTCGCCCAACTGCTCGGCCAGGAAGCGCCCAAACGGCATGTGAAGCAAAAAAGCTACAAATTGCCGCAGCAGACTTTCAAGCAGCCGCAAATGCCCACATTGGCGCAAAAACAAATCCGCAGCCTCTTGATAAATCCCGCATGGGCTACATATATAGACC
>CAYVIS010000088.1:0-8328 GCA_964451565.1 uncultured Neisseria sp. | reverse complement strand
TTAAGCAAGGAACCCATCATGATCGAACACCGCCCGTTTCAACAGCTAGGCGCCGCCGACCACGGCTGGCTGGATGCCAAACATCATTTTTCATTCGCCGAATATTACGACCCCGAGCGTATGCACTGGGGCAACCTGCGCGTGTGGAACGACGACACCATCGCCGCAGGCAGCGGCTTTCCGCCGCACCCGCATGCCGATATGGAAATCATCACTTATGTGCGCAAAGGCGCGATTTCCCACCAAGACAGCCTCGGTAACCAAGGCCGCACGGTGGCGGGCGATGTGCAGGTGATGAGCGCGGGCACGGGCATCCGCCATTCGGAATACAATCTGGAAGACGAAACCACGCAGATTTTCCAAATCTGGATTCTGCCCGAGCGCCGCGGCGATGCGCCCTCATGGGGCACGCAGCCGTTTCCGAAAGACAGCCGGGCCGGGCAATTCGTCATCCTCGCCAGCGGTCACGCCGATGATTTGGTCGACGGCAGTGTATTGCCCATCCGCACCGATGCCCGCGTGGCCGGCGCAACGCTGAAAGCAGGCGAAACGCTGCAATACCGTTTTGCCGACGCAGCGCGCTACGGCTATCTGGTGCCCGCCCAAGGCGAAGTGGACGTTAACGGCGTGACGCTGCACGAACGCGACGGTGCGGCCATCCACGGCGAAACCGTCATCCGCATCACCGCCAAAAGCGATGCCGAATTGGTGTTGGTAGATAGCGCCGGTTAAGCCGTCAAATCAACAAAGGCCGTCTGAACGCTTTCAGACGGCCTTTTCAATATGTTTCAAAATCCGGTTAATATTGCATGCCTTGCAACATCCCCTGAATCGCCCGACGGCGCAGCTCGCGGTATTGTGCGGTTTGCGGTGAATCGGGCACGAAAATTTCAAACGCATGAAACACGCCGGGAATCACGTGCAATTCGGTAGCCACGCCTGCCTGAATCAGACGGTTGGCGTAATCGACGTCTTCATTCACAAACAAATCCAGGTCGCCCACCGCGATAAATGTCGGCGGCAGCCCGCTCAAATCCTGCGCCAGCGCGGGTGAGAAATACGGCATCTGTTTGGCACTGATGCGTTGGCCGCCGCGCAGCTTCTGCCAGCCGAAGCGGTTGGAAGCCGCCGTCCACACAAATTCGCCTGCATACGGATTGCGGTAAGGCGATTCGGCGGTGCCGGTGCGGTAATCGAGCATCGGATAAATCAATACCTGCCCCGCCGGCTTGATTTCGCCTTGATCACGGGTGTAGAGCGCCAGCCGCGCCGCCAGACCGCCGCCCGCACTTTCGCCCATCAGGATAATGCGTTTGCCGTCGAAACCCAGCGCATCGGCATGGCGGTAAAGGTGGCGCAGGCCGCGGTAGGCGTCATCCAAATCGGCGGGAAACGGCGCTTTGGTCGCCAACCGGTATTCCACGCTCACCACTGCCGCCTGATTGCGCTCGGCCAAATCCGCCAGCGTTGCGTTGTTTTGGCGGGCATTGCCCATGATGTAGCCGCCGCCGTGAATGAAATAAATCACCGGCAATTTCCCGGCGGCATTTTTGGGGCGGTAAACATACAAATCCACCGCAGGTTGGCCGTCTGAAGCGGGCACGGTAATTTTCCAATCCGGCTGCGGCGCGGCTTCGGCAGCCTGTTTGAATCCCACCTCGCGACGCGCCACTTCGGCCTCATCGGTAATGCTGCCCGCCCATTGCGGCGCAACGCTTTGATACTCGGGCGCCAATTTGTGCAGGGTGCGCCATTCCTGCGCCGCCGCCGGGAAAACGGTTAAGGCCAACACGATTGCAAGCATCGGTTTGTTCATCATGATTCCTCTCTCAGGCCGATTTTGTCAACAAATTACTCCTGCCTTTATACAGGAAACTGCGGCACCGATAAACCGGCTGGCCTCAAACAGGCAATTGCGTTAAAGTGTAAACGTTTCCCGAAAATATGACAGACACCGATATCCCGACAACAGAGGTGCATACGCAATGCAGATGTTTTGGTCATGGCTCAACAATATGGCAGATACCGCCCTCCTTGCGGGCATATCGGGCATGTGGCTGTTTGGCGCGGCCTTTGTTGCCTTGAGCCTGCTGTGCATTCCGATTACGCCGCTGATGGCGGCGGCAGGCTTTTTGTTCGGGCCGGTTTGGGGCGGCGTCACCGTGATGGCCGCCAGCGCCTTATCGGCCTGGAGCGCGTTTATGCTCGGCCGCACGGCGTTTTACCTGCGAGTACGCCGTTGGCTGCTGCGCCATCCGATGCTTGCCACCATAGAACGGGCGCTGGCGGCGCAAGGCTGGCGCACGGTTTTTCTGCTGCGCCTCTCTTCCATGATACCGTTTGCCCCGCTCAGCTACGCCCTCGGCGCGGCCAAAGTCAAATCCCGCACGTTTCTCAGCGCCACCCTCGTCGGCGAGCTGCCGTGGGTGCTGCTCTATGCTTATCTGGGCAGCCTGCTCAACGACATCAGCCAGCTTTCAGACGGCCACAGCCTCGCCGCCAGCATGCCGCCTTATGCTTATGCGGTGATGGCGGCTTTGCTGGTTGTGGCGGTTGTACTGCTCAGCCGCACCGCCCGTGCCGCGCTGGCCAAACGGCAATAAAGCGGCACGCTGCCCGAGTGATGCGGATTGTCCACTCCTGCAAATATAGTGGATTAGATTTGAATCAGGACAAGGCGGGGAGCCGCAGACAGTACACCTAGTACGGCAAGGCGAGCCAACGCTGTACTGGTTCAAATCTAATCCACTATAAAAAACGCCTTCCCGTCGGAAGGCGTTTTTTATTGGCCAAATGCTTATTGTGCAGAGGCGGCAGAAGCAGTTGCAGCAGCTTCGGCAGCGGCACCGGCGGCAGCATCTTCACCCCATACGGCGGGGTATTTATAACCTTCGAAACGCTTGTGCGCATAAGCTTTGAATTCGTCGGAATTATAGGCCTCGGTCACGTCTTTCAACCATTGGCTGTCTTTGTCGGCGGTTTTCACGGCAGACCAGTTTACATAGGCAAAGCTCGGCTCTTGAAACAGCGCTTCGGTCAGCTTCATGCCGCTGCTCATGGCGTAGTTGCCGTTCACGATTGCGAAATCCACATCGGCGCGGCTGCGCGGCAGTTGCGCGGCTTCCAGCTCGACGATTTTGATGTTTTTCAGGTTTTCGGCGATGTCGGCTTTAGACGCGGTGAGCGGGTTGACACCTTCTTTGAGGGTAATCCAGCCCAATTCGTTCAGCATCACCAGCGCGCGGGCGAAGTTGGAAGGATCATTCGGGGCGGATACGCTGGCGCCGTCTTTTACGTCATCCAGCGATGCCAGTTTGCCCGGATACAGACCTAAAGGCGCGGTCGGCACTTGGAAGGCTTCGGTGATGTCGAGTTTGTGTTCTTTTTTGAAATCATCGAGATAGGGTTTGTGTTGGAACACGTTGATGTCCAGCTCGCCCTCAGCCAACGCCAGATTCGGGCGCACATAGTCGGTGAATTCGATTAATTTTACGGTGTAGCCTTTTTTGGCCAGCGCGGGTTGGATTTGGTCTTTCACCATATCGCCGAAGTCGCCGACGGTGGTGCCGAAGACGATTTCTTTTTTCTCGGCAGGCGCGGCTGAAGCGTCAGAAGCGGCGGCAGGCGCAGCAGCTTCCTGCTGGCCGCCGCAAGCGGCCAGCGCCAGCGCCAAAGCGGCGGCGGAGAAAGTTTTGAATAAAGTGTTGGCGTGCATGAGTTACTCCTTGTTTGAAAAGTTTTAATTGAGGCCGTCTGAAACAGGTGTCCGTAGATTTGTCGAACCATTCAGACGGCCTTGATTGTCAAAATCAGCGTTTGTCCAGTTTGCGCGCAATCCAGTTGCCGGTGCTCTGAATCAACACCACCAATAATACCAAAATTGCGACAATAAAAATAATCACTTCCGTCTGATAACGGTAATAGCCGTAGCGGATGGCCAAATCGCCAAGGCCGCCGCCGCCGATCATACCCGCTGCGGCGCTGTAAGAGAGCAGGCCGATGGCCAACACGGTGATGCTCGATACCATACCCGCGCGTGCTTCGTTGAGCAGCACTTTGCGGACAATCGTCAGCGGTGTCGCACCCATGCTGGTGGCGGCTTCAATCACGCCGCGCGGCACTTCGCGCAGGTTTTGCTCCACCAATCGGGCAAAGTAAAACAAGCCCGACACGCTCAACACCAAAGATGCGGCCACGGGGCCGATGGTGCTGCCGACGATGGCGCGGGTGGCGGGAATCATGGCAATCATCAGAATCACAAACGGAAACGCGCGCATCAGGTTGACCAGATTGTCGAGCACCAAATTCACCGAGCGGTTGTAATGCAGCTGGCGGTTGGCGCTCACAAACAGCCACACGCCGAGCAAAGTGCCGAACACGGTGGCAAACGCGGTGCTCAAACCCACCATCACAAACGTTTCCCACAACGCCTGCACGATTTCGCCGCGCATACCGCTGATGGTGGCCGCCGCTTGGGTAAAAGTTAAATCCGCCATCTCAATCCTCCTGAATCAGTTCGCGCCCGATTTCGGATTGGGCGTGGATTTGATTGTTGTGCACTTCAACCACTTCCAGCAAACGGCCTTGGTGCAGCAGCGCGGCGCGGTCGCACAGGCGGCGGATCACGCTCATCTCGTGGGTGACGATGACGATGGTGACGTTGAAACGCTGGTTGATGTCTTGCAGACATTCGAGCACGCTGCGGGTGGTGGCCGGATCGAGCGCGGAAGTCGGCTCGTCGGCCAGAATCACGCTGGGGCTGGGCGCAAGTGCACGGGCGATGCCGACGCGCTGTTTTTGGCCGCCGGAAAGCTGGGCGGGATAATGGCCGGCACGGTCTTCCAAGCCGACGATTTCAAGGCATTCGACCACGCGCTGTTCAATTTTGGCGCGCTCCCAACCGGCGATTTCGAGCGGGAAAGCGACATTGTCGGCCACGGTGCGGTTGCTCAGCAGATTAAACTGTTGGAACACCATGCCGATGCTTTGGCGCGCGTGGCGCAAATCGGCGGCGTTGAGCGCGGTCAGCTCTTGGTTGCCGACCACCACTTTGCCGCTGTCGGGGCGCTCCAACAGGTTAATCAGGCGCAGCAGCGTGGATTTGCCCGCGCCCGAATAGCCCATCAGCCCGAAAATCTCGCCTTGGCCGATATTGAGGCTGGTCGGCTCCACGGCGGTAAACCACGATTTGTCGCGGCTTTGATAACGCTTGGAAACGTTGTCCAAAATAATCATAAATCTTCCAAATACAACAAAGCCCGATGTGCGACACAGCGGGCTCAAAGGTGAACGGGGCCATGAAAAACATAGCCGCACGCTTTAGCTGTTTTCGCGCCCGCAAGCTGTGTCAAATCGGCGCATCAATAATCTTTTGAAAAATACCGCAATTATTCGGGCAAGTCAAGTTTTGTAAAACAATATGCCGTCTGAAGGCTTCGGCAAACTCAGTGCAAGTGCTTCAACAGCGCAACAAAGCTGCCCAACTTCGTCATTCCGGCGCAGGCCGGAATCCATGCTTCACGCAAAACCATTTTAAAATTAAAAATCTTAATTTTGGAGAATGGATTCCGGCCTGCGCCGGAATGACGGGTTTATTGGTTTTTTAAGAAAAAATCTATTGTTCAAAAGTCTCAACCTGTTTCAGACGGCATCACAAACACGCTGCCACACCACCGCATTCAGGCTTACTTCATCGCGTTGTCTAAAGCCTGCATATTGTAGCGGTACATTTTCACATAAGTGTCGGCTTGGCTGTTTTTGCCCAGCGCATCGGAATACAGTTTGCCGCTCACTTTTGCGCCGGTTTCCTGAGCGATGCGGTCGACCATGCGCGTGTCTTTGATGTTTTCCGCAAACACCGCTTTGATGCCCTCGCGTTTGATTTGGCGGATAATCGCCGCCACCTGTTTCGCCGACGGCTCGGCTTCGCTGCTCACGCCCTGCGGCGACACAAACTGAATCTTGTAGCGCTTGCCCAAATAGGCAAACGAATCATGGCCGGTAAGCACTTTGCGCTGCGCGGCGGGAATGGCGGCGAAGGTTTTGGCCGCATCGACGTGCAGCTGCTTGAGCTGGTTTTGATACGCCGTAAAACGGCTGCGGTAGTGCGCCGCGCCTTGCGGGTCGGCCTGAATCAGCGCGGCGGCCACATTGGCGGCATAACGCTGCATCAACAGCGGGTCGTGCCACACATGCGGGTCGAATTCGCCGTGATCGTGGTCGTGGCCGTGATCATGCCCGTCGCCGTGGTGGTGGCCTTCTTCCAGCGCCGCCAACGGTTTGATGCCTTGCGCGGCTTCGGCATAAGCCACTTTGCTTTGCTTCACTGCCCGTTGCAGCTCGGCTTTTTCCAAGCCCAAACCGTTGAGCAACACCAATTTCGCCGAACGGATTTGCTGCAAATCGCCGCTGGTGAGGTGGTAGGCGTGTGCGTCTTGGTCGGCGCCGACAATGTTCACCACTTCGATGCGCTCGCCGCCGATTTGTTTGGCGACATCGCCCAAAATGCTGAAGCTGCTCACCACTTTCACCGGCTGCGCCTGCACCGCCAAAGGCAGCAGCGCCGCCAAGATACCAATCGTCAAATGTTTCATGTTTTTCCAATGCTATAACGTAACAAAATAAACCGATTAAAAAACAGCCCGAACCTGCTTCAGGCCGTCTGAAAAACCTATACCGCGTGATGCTTGCGCCGCCGCAGCCATTTCGGCAGCAGGCCGCCTTCCCAACCGAACAATACCGACAGCAGATAGCAGCCGCCGCACCACAAAATAATCGCCGGCCCCGACGGAATTTCGATGTAATAAGAAAACAGCAGACCGCCGAAACCGCACAGCAGCGCCACCGCCACCGACAGCAACAACAACATCCCCATGCTGCGCGCCCACAACCGTGCCGTAATCGCCGGCAGCATCATCAAACCCACCGACATCAGCGTGCCCAGCGCCTGAAAACCGGCCACCAAGTTCATCACCACCAAAATCAGAAACACAATGTGCCAAAAACCGCCTTTGCCGCCCACCGCCTTTAAAAACAGCGGGTCGATGCTTTCCAGCAGCAGCGGCCGGTAAATCACCGCCAGCGTGACGATGGTGAGGCTGGCGACGGCGGCCACCAGCTGCAGCGCAGGCAAATCCACCGCCAACACCGATCCGAACAGCAGATGCAGCAAATCAACGCTGCTGCCGCTTTTGCTCACCAACACCACGCCGATGGCGAGGCTGCTCAAGTAGAAAGCGGCGAAATTGGCGTCTTCTTTCAAATTGGTAAAACGGCTCACCAGCCCCGCCAGCAGCGCCATCAACATCCCCGCCACAAAGCCGCCGAGGCTCATCGCAGGCAGGCTCAAGCCGGCAAACAGATAGCCGATGGCCGCCCCCGGCAACACCGCATGGCTGAGCGCATCGCCGACCAGACTCATGCGCCGCATCACCAGAAACACGCCCACCGGCGCGGCGCTCAAGGCCAGAAATACCACCGAAGCGAGCGCATAACGCATAAAGTCAAACTCAGCAAACGGGGCGATGATTAATTCGTATGGATTCATGTGGTTGGTTTGGGTGTTATCGGGGTGTGGCAGAGCGGTTTATTAGGTTTTCAGACGGCCTGATGCAATGCGGTAATTGGCGTAATATCACTATCGTCATTGCCGGGCACCGACCCAGCAATCCAGTTTAAGGCCGTCTGAAATATCGCGAGATACCTGCAACGCACTTGTCTGAATTGCCGATTTAAGTCCTGCATAACGCTTTTCTACATTCCTCAAGCCGCGCACCAATCGCCGCTTTCATGTTTCAACATGGCGGCATTGGCGCGGGTGAGTGCTTCGTCCACCAACACCTGCTCGGTCGCGCCGGCGGCAATTTTTTCGCGCGCCACCAACACCGTGTTCGGAAAATAAGCGCGTACCTGTTCGTAATCGTGCAACACCGCAATCACGCCGCGGCCTTCCTGATGGCATTGGCGCAACACATCCAACAGCGCGTAAGTGGTTTTCGCATCCACCGCGTTAAACGGCTCGTCAAGCAGCAAAAAGCGCGCATCCTGCACCAGCATCCGCGCAAATAAGACGCGCTGAAACTGGCCGTTGGACAAATGGCCGATGGCGCGGTCGGCGAAATCCGCCATTTCCACCCGCGCCAACGCCTGCTGCACACGGGTGCGCTGCGGTTTGGTCATGCGGCCGAAAAAGCCGATTTCAAACCACAAGCCCATCGCCGCCAGCTCAAACACCGTCATCGGCTGGCTGCGGTCGATGTCGCTTTGTTGCGGCAGATAGGCAATGTCGCGCCGTTGCAGGCCGGTGTAATCCACCTGCCCCGTGTCGGC
>CAYVIS010000087.1:0-8396 GCA_964451565.1 uncultured Neisseria sp. | reverse complement strand
GAGCATCGGCCAAACCGTGAAAATGTCGCTCATCGACCAAACCCGCGAAGGCTTGAGCAACGACAAAACCGTGTTTGACGACATCGCCGAAGGCCGCGATATTTTGCAGGTCGGCCAGTTTGAAATCCCCGCCCGTGCCTACCTCGGCCGCTTCAACTTCAAAGGCGCGGATCAAGGCAAAATCATCGGCAACCTTTCCGGCGGCGAACGCGGCCGTCTGCACTTGGCCAAAACCCTGATTGCCGGCGGCAATGTGCTGCTGCTTGACGAACCTTCCAACGATTTGGACGTAGAAACCCTGCGCGCGCTGGAAGATGCGCTGCTCGAGTTTGCCGGCAGCGTGATGGTGATTTCGCACGACCGCTGGTTCCTCGACCGCATCGCCACCCACATTTTGGCGGCGGAAGGCGACTCGAAATGGGTGTTCTTCGATGGCAACTATCAGGAATACGAAGCCGACAAAAAACGCCGCTTGGGCGAAGAAGGCGCGAAGCCGAAACGGATTCGGTATAAACCGGTAACGCGTTAAGCGTTGATGGATTAAAGGCCGTCTGAAAATGCAGTTTTCAGACGGCCTTTTAATCAGCCATTAATTTATTTGCCAAGGGTAGGCAATAAAAAACCGTTTTTTTGCAAATCAACCAAGCAATTAATCACGATATCTTTGGTGATGCTGGCGAATGCCGTTTTGGGGTTGCTCTGCACCGTTGAATCGGAAGGAGGCGCTACATTGCCGATGGCCGTAATAAGAGCGTGGTTATATTGAGTGGAATAAAGCGCTTGATTTTTATTGAGGTAATGGCAGGTGAATTGATAGTAATCTTGAACACGATTACCGGCCATGCCCAGCGTTAATCCGGTAGCAAATCCCTTATTAAGGGCTTGTTTTAGATCGGAAATATTATCTGCTGTAATTTTGATGGCATTCTCTGCATGGGCATAGGGTATGGCAATGCGTGTATTTGTTAGCGCTTTCTCTACGGCGGCAGCCAGCTCGCCATTTGCTGCCGGAAGAGCCTGACCGTTTCTTGAAAAATCTGCCTCAACCCGAACGGCAAAAGGTTTTTGAGGAATGATTAAATCTTGTTGGCGGTGTTTTTGATATTCGTTGACCGTATAAAAAGAAGGGGACACACAGCCACCCAGCAAAACAGCGGAAGAAAAGGCAAGGAGTAAATAAGTTTTCATGATGATTTATCCGAAAAAAATAAATCTGCCGCTTTGTTATGGCAGATTGACTATGGAATATTAAAAACTTTGTTGAGTGCCGATAATTTCACTGCGACACTGGTCGATTGAAACATGGTTAAGCTTCGGTCGTCCGACAAATGCACCCATGCCAACGCCTGCTTTAACACACTGAATTTCATTCGCGCGCAAAGGAATGGTTACGCTGCGGCGGGCTTCTGTTTTGCCCCAAACTTCATAATTGCCGGGTTCCAACTCTGCACTCAGGTAGCCGCCATTGCGGATATCGCCAATCAGCGCATCATTGGCATGAACATTATAGTGAACACCACCGCCAAACATAGAACTTGGCCGATAGACATAAATTTTCCCTTTTCCTTCGGCTGGAGGCGTCATTTCGGTAAAGTGGCTGCCGGTTGCGCCGCAGGCGGATAAAAACAGTGAAGTCAGAGCAAGTAAGTAAAATTTTTTCATCAGATTTATTCCGGTGTTTGTAGATAAAATAGCCATTTTTCATGGCGGCAATAATTATTTCATTTTTTTTTTTTTTCAATGGCTTGTGATTTTTGTGATGTAAAGTAATTGATATGTATGGTATTTATTATTAATAATTATTGAGTTGCTTATTTTTGGTGGCTATGTATACATGAGATTCGGTATGGTTCATGCAGATTTAACGTACTATTAAAGTCTCTGGTAGCGAGAAAATAGCAAAAATATTTGAATGACAAAGGCCGTCTGAAATCATGGTTTCAGACGGCCTTTGTCATGTTGCAGTATTTATTCGCTAACCACTTTGCGAATCAGTTTTTCCGCATTGGCGAGCGTGTTTTCCACTTCGCTGTAGTCGATTTGGCTGCCGCGAATCAGCGCACGGGTGTCGTTGAATACCACTTGGGTTTGGCCGTTGACTTCGGTTACCAATACTTTCAGCGGCAGTTGCAGCGCAAAGGCGGGGTCTTTCACCATCAACGGAGTGCCGGCTTTGGGTGTGCCGAACACGATGACTTTGGCCGGCTGCATGGCGAGGCCGTCTTTTTGCGCAGCGGCTTGGTGGTCGATGACCGCAAACACAGTCATGCCGCGCGATTGGACGGCGTTTTCAAGGCGGGAAACGGTGTCGTTGAAGCTGTATTTGCTGGTGACGGTGTGGGTGGTCTGCATGGCGGCTTGGGCTTTCGGGTGCGGGTGGTGCGGGCGGGAATGGCCGCAGGCGGAAAGGGTGAGGGCGGCGGCAACGGCCAGCGGAATCAGGTGGCGGGACATGTTTTCTCCTTGATTTTGTTTAGGATAAAGTGTGCGGCACGGCTTTAGGCGCGGCGCGATATAGTGGATTAGCGTATGCCTTGGCGGACTAAGTCTTGATAGCCGCCGTGGTTGGTAACGTTGGTGTAGCCCATTTTTTTCAACTCTTGCAGGGCTGCGTCGGCGCGGCGGCCGCTGCGGCAATAGAGGTTAATCGGGGCATTTTTATTCGGGCTGAGGGCTTGGATGCGTTGGCTGATTTGTTCGAAGGGGATGTTGACGGCGCTTTGCAGATGGCCTTCTTTGAATTCTTCCGGCGAGCGGACGTCAATCCAGACGCCTTTGGCTGCTTTGGCAGCAGGCATTTTAGCGGCGGCCTGCGGTGCGGCTGTGGCGGCAATGGGGCTGAGGAAGGCGGCGGCAAGCAAAGCGGCGCGCAGTAATGGTTTCATCGGTATTTCCTTGTGAATCGTGATGTCGGCATCGTCATAACATAATTCAAATTTAATCTACTATAAAAGGCCGTCTGAATGCGGTTCAGACGGCCTTTGCTATGCCGGAAAACGGATTTTACTGCAAGCCGTTGTCTTTCAGCAGCTGCTCGATTTGCTGCTGCACTTTCTGCTGCTTGGCCTGCTGGGTGAGCTGGCTGCGCACGGCGTCAAACGGCGGTGCTTCGGGGTTACGCTCGGCGGCGGCCAGTTTGAACAGGTAGAATTTATCGCCCAGTTTGACCGGCTCGGCGCTGATTTGGCCGCGGGTCATCTGGCTGACGATGTGACCCAATTCGGGCGGCAGCTGTTGCGGCGAGAGATAATCGGTAAACTGCTGCTCGGGGTTGGGATAGCGCTTCATCAGCTCGTCGAAACTCAGGCCTTTGAGCAACAGCGCTTGCGCGTCGCGGGCGGCTTCGGCAGAGTCAAACTGCACCTGCTGCAGGCGCACGACGCGGGTTTGCTGGTCGTAGGCCTGGCGGACTTCGGTTTCGTTGACTTCGACTTTGCGCTCCAGATAGGCGACGTATTGCGAGGCATAGAATTGGGCTTCGACGTTTTTGAGCTGGTTTTGCACTTCGGCATCTTTGTCGAGGCCCGCTTTGAGGGCTTCGTTTTTCAGAATTTCAAAGCTTTGCAGCTGGGTGATGACGTCTTTACGGATGGCTGCGCCGTCGGGACGCTGGGTGGCGTTGGGGTCGGCGTCGGCCTGTTTCAAGACTTGCGCCACCATGCTGTCGATGCGGCCGCGCTCGATTTCAGGCGCTTGGGCGGCTGCGGCAAAGCCTGCGGCGGCCAAGGCGCAGGCGGTTATCAGGGTTTTATATTTCATGATTTATCTTCTTGTGCGGCGGATTATTTGGCCGGTTTGATGTCGGCTTTTTGGTAAAGCGCCTGAATGGCGGCATCAACGCGGGCTGCTTGCAGGTCTTGCATGATGGCCGGTTTGGCTTCTTCAAATGTGGGTACTTTCACCGCGCGTTTGTCGTTGATGTAAAACACGCCGAAAAGGCCGTTGTTGTCTTGCAGCGGGGTGGGGGTGTAAGCGCCTTTTCTGAGGTCTTTCACCGCGGCGTAAATGCTCGGTGCGCCTTGCTCCAAGTCTTTCAGGCGGATGTAGTTGGCCGGGATGCCGCCGCTTTGTTTGGCTTGCGGGTCGATGGTGTATTGGGTGGCCACGGTTTTGAAGCTTTTCTTGGCTTTTAAGTCGGCAATGGCTTTGTCGGCATCGGCTTTGCTGCGGGTGATGATTTCACCCATCTGCACTTCCTGGCTGCCTTTGTAGAAATTGCTGAAATTGGTGTAGGCGCTGCGGGCGTCGCTGTCGCTGACCGGATTGTTGCGCACCACGTGTGCCATGTAGGCTTGATTGAGCAGCTCGTTTTCATAAGCCGCCCATTCCTGTTTGAAGGAGGGCTGCTTGTCGGCACCTTGCTGTTTGGCCGAAGCGCGGGCTTGCTCCAATGCCTGTTTGTATTCGTTGCTCTGATCCAGTTTCAGGCGTTTGGCTTCTTGGCCGACAAGGGTGATGCCGACTTGGCGCTGGGTCAGCTCTTGGCGCAGGGCGGGGCTGTCTTGCACTTGGCCTTTGCTTTGGCTTTGCAGAATTTTCACTTGCTCATCGATGGTTTTGCTGTCGATTTTGGTGCCGTTGACGGTGACCAGGGTTTGCGCCAGCAGGCTGCCGGAAAGGGTGGCCAACATCAGGGCGGAGGCAAAATGGGTTTTTTTCATTGTTTACTCTTCTATCGATTAAGGTTGGATGTTTAAGCTTGGTTGAAATATTCGTCGGGCGTGGCTGCTTTGATGCTCAGTGCGTGAATCAGGCCGTCTGAAAACAAATCGTGCAGCGGCTCTTTAATCATGCGCTGGCGGTTGATGCGGCTGATGCCTTCAAAGGCCGCGCTCACCACCAATACGGCGTAATGGCCGCCGCCGCGGTTGCCCGCGTGACCCGCGTGCAGATGGCTGTCGTCGCGGAATTCGAATATTTGCGGCGCGAGCGTTTGCAGACGGCGTTCGATTTCTTGCTGGATGTTCATTATTTGAATACGGCTTTAAAGGGTTTAATCAGGATTTCATCGTATACGCCCGCATCGACGTAGGGGTCTTGTTCGGCCCAAACCTGCGCGTCGTCTAAAGAGGCGAATTGGGCGATAATCAGGCTGCCGGACACGCGTTCGGGATTATCGGGAAGCGGGGTGGGGCCTGCTGTGAGCAGGCGGCCTTCGTCTTGCAGCGCCTGCAGCCGTTTCAGGTGCTCGGGGCGTGCGGCCATGCGGGCTTCGTGTGCGTTGTCGGCATCGGTGGCCAAGAGCATGTAGTATTCCATGAAATCAGTTCTCCTGCGGTAAATGGCGGCTCAGGTAGAAACCTTGGCCGAGAAAGAAAGCAATCATCAGGGCGGTGGAGCCGAACAGCTTGTAGTTGACCCACTGCGCTTCGGTTAAGGTATAGGCAACGGCGAGGTTTGCCAAGCCCATCAACACCAAAAAAGCCACCCAGGCAAACGTGAGCTTGCGCCACACGGCATCGGGCAGGGTGATTTCTTTGCCCATCATGGCTTTGAGGCCGCTTTTGCCCATCAGATGGCCGATGCCGAGCGCCAGCGCGCCAAACCAAAACAGCAGGGTCGGTTTCCACATGATGAAACGGGCGTCGTGCAGCAGGATGGTGGCGCCGCCGAATACCACAATCAGCACCAGGCTCACCCATTGCATGGTGTCGAGTTTTTTATATTTCAGCCAGATAAAGGCGGCCTGCAATATGCCGATAACCAAAGCCACGCTTGTGGCCCATACGATATTTTTGGTCAGGGTGTAAGTAACGAAAAACAGGATAACGGCGATAAGGTCGCTTAAGATTTTCATGTGATTGGAAAGATAAACTGAAACGGAAATAAATGATAATCATACAGCCACATGCCTGCTTTTGCACCTTTTATCTCTGAGTCAGGCCGTCTGAAAGCATGGGCTTAACGGGAATTTTCAAATATGATAACTGTAAAACGCAGAAGCTGCGTAGCCATAAAGCTGCAACACGCCGCTTGTTTTTACATAAATTAGCAGGATAGCTTGGCAGACTACGCCAATAGAATATATCATACGGGTTACACAAATATATGGGCAGCCCGGCTGCAAACCAACAGGGGACTTAAGTTTTGAAAAACAATCGTCGAATCAAACTGATTGCTGCGTCTGTGGCGCTGATGACATCTTTTTCAGCCATGGCGGGCTTGGGCGGTTTGAATGTCCAATCCAACTTGGGCGAGCCTTTTGCAGGCAGCGTTACCGTTACCGGTGAAGAAGCCAAAATTTTGTTAAACGGCGGCAAAGCCACGCTTTCAGACGGCAATCTGCGCAGCAGCGTGAGAAAGTCGGGCGAAAATGCGGTGGTCAGCATCCGTTCGAGCCGCGCGATTCAAGACCCTGTGTTGATTTTCCAGTTGGGCGTCGGCTCACAGGCGCGCCAATATACCGCCATTATCGACCCGCCGGGCTATGCCGCCAACAGCCGCACGCAACCCACGCAGGCCGAGCGCCGTGCCGCCGCGCGCGAGCGTGTGGCTGAAGTGGTGGCTGCGGAAAATACCGCTCCCGGCCGCGCACCTGCCGCGCGGGCCGCTGAGCGCCGCGCCGCGCAACCTGCCGCCCCGGCGGCGCGCCGCCCGGCACGAACGCCTGCCCGACCCGCAGCATCCGCCCAACGCGGCGGGGAATACACCGTGCGCCAAGGTGAAAATCTGTCGGCCATTGCCAGCCGCGTGCGTCCGAGCGGCTTGTCTACCCATCAAACCGTGCAGGCGCTGATTCTGGCCAACCCCGAGTTGTTCCGCGAGCAAAGCGCCGACAGACTCTGGCCGGGCAATGTGTTGAATATCCCGTCTGCCGCCGAATTGCGCCGCTTGGCACAACAAGGTGCGGCTGAACCCGCAACGCCTGCGGAAACGCCGTCTGCAACGCCCGTGGAAACCCCTGCCGCCACTGCTTCCGAGCCTGCAACCATTGCACCGGCTTCCGAGCCTGCAGTGGTGCCAACGCCCGTTCCTGCTTCCGAAGTGGCGACTGCTCCGGCTTCTGCGCCGGTTGACGAAACCGCTTCAGCCGCCGCTTCCGAGCCGGTAGTCGTGCCGGCACCGCAGCCTGTCGAGCAAACCGAACCTGCAACCGAGCCGGAAGGCGAGAGCAGCGGGCTGTGGCGCTGGCTGCTGCTGGGCGGTTTGGGTTTGATTGCGCTGTGGATTCTGTCGAAACTGCTGGGCAAGAAACAAAAAAATATCGTTATTCGCGATGAAGATAGCGATGAAATCGAAGCCGAGCAGTCGCCGTTTGACGACAAAGCGGCCGATACCGCCATCCAACCTGATAAGGTTATCCGCACCGAACAGCCGGTGGCGCGTCCGAGCAAATCGGCACCGCTGACCCGCGCTGAAGCTGCCGCCACCATGGGTGCTGCCGCCGCTGCAACTGCCGCGGCCAAGAAACCCGCGCCGGTTGAAGAAGACGGCTTGGAAGTGGAAGACGATTTCGACGACGATATTTTCTTTACCGAAGTCAGCGAAACGCCGCCCGTTAAGAGCGATGAAGACATCAGCTTGGATTTGGGCAATCTCGACCGTCAGCAGGGCGGCATTCTGAGCGGCGCCGTGACCCGCGATGCGGAAACCGAGCAGCGCAAAGATGCCGATTGGGACAAAATCGAATCAACCGACAGCGTGTACGAGCCTGAGGAGGAAAGCGGGTTTACGCCGGTAAATGTCGAAATCCCGACAGAAGCGCCTGTTGAAACCGTAGCGCCTGCCGATGAGCGCGATTTCACGCCGCTGGAATTTGAAGCACCGGTTGTCGAAGAGAGCACTACACACAAACCGTTGGTGATTGAAACGGTTGAGGAAAGCGAGCAAACGCCGGAAAGCGTTACTGACGACACTTGGTTTAAAGAAATCAGCCAAGACGGCGGTATCGAAGTTCAGGAAAGCGAAGATTTCGCTGCCGAAACCGCGTTGCCGACTGCCGATACGGAAACCATCGAGTGGGATGATTTGAGTGTCGGTGAAGAAAGCGGCCGCGACGGTGCAGGCTTTATCTCTGAATCGGTGGGCATGACCGCGCCTCTGGAAGCTAAATACGAGCTGGCTAAAATGTATGTGGAAATCGGCGACCCCGAAGCGGCCAAAGAAACGCTGCTGGAGCTGCTGGAAGAATCCGACGGCGCTATCTTGGCCAAAGCCAGAACCATGCTGGCGGATTTGGAAAAATAAACGTCAATCGCGGTTGTAGCGTGATTGCTGAGCATTCGCGCCACAATCGGCAAGCATCGGCTTGCATGCTAACCAAATAAGCTGTTGATTTGCCCGGGCAGAATGCCCGGGCTTTTTTGTTGAAGGGTGGCAAAAAATTTGTCTGTATGGCTTGTTTATAGTGAATTAAATTTGAACCAGTACAGCGTTGGGCTCGCCTTGCCGTACTA
>CAYVIS010000086.1:0-8398 GCA_964451565.1 uncultured Neisseria sp. | reverse complement strand
TTTTGCCCTCGGCCAGCGCGGCGATGATTTTGTCGGCCATCTGCTGCTCGTTGTGTTCGCGCACGCTCACCAGCTTGGCCTGAATGCCGTAGGCGCTCAACAATTGGGCGGTCACGCGCGTGTCTTCGGCGCACACGATGTCGGCCTGCTGCAACACCGCCAGCGCGCGCAGGGTGATGTCGGCCAGGTTGCCGATGGGGGTGGCCACCACATATAATGTTTGCGGTGCGATGCTGTCGCAGGCTTTTTGATAATGTTTCTGCATAATTAGAAAAGGCCGTCTGAAAAGAATATTTTTAATAGTGGATTAAATTTGAATCAAAACAGCGTTAGCTTGCCTTGTCTTGATTCAAATTTAATTCACGATATTATACGGGGTTATCACAAAATGCGCTTAAACCACAAACAAGGCGCGGCGGGCGAGGATGCGGCGCTGGCATTTTTGCAAGCGCAGGGCTGCACGCTGCTGGCGCGCAACTGGCATTGCCCGTTTGGCGAAATCGACCTGATTGTGAAAAACGGCGGCACGGTTTTATTTGTTGAAGTAAAATACCGTCGAAGCAGCAGTTTCGGCGGCGCGGCCTACAGCATCACGCCTGCCAAGCTGGCCAAACTGCAGCGCAGCGCGGAACATTATCTGCAGCAGCAACGTCTCAACCATGCGCCCTGCCGCCTCGATGCGGTATTGATTGAAGGCGCCAACGCCCCGGTTTGGGTGCAAAACATCACAGGTTAACCACATGGACAATTTACAAGCACGCGTCGCCGCGCATTTTGCGCAAAGCATCGAAGCCAAACAGCAAGCCGCCGAAGTATTGAGCGAACCCACCGCACAAGCCGCCGCGCTGATGCTGCAATGCCTGATGAACGACGGCAAAATCCTCGCCTGCGGCAACGGCGGCTCGGCTGCCGACGCGCAACATTTCGCCGCCGAAATGACCGGCCGTTTTGAAAAAGAACGCATGGAATTGGCCGCCGTCGCCCTCACCACCGACACCTCCGCCCTCACCGCCATCGGCAACGATTACGGCTTCGAGCATGTGTTCAGCAAACAGGTGCGCGCGCTCGGCCGCCCGGGCGACGTGTTAATCGGCATTTCCACCTCCGGCAATTCCGGCAACATCATCACCGCCATCGAAGCGGCGCACGAGCGCGACATGCACGTCATCGCCTTCACCGGCCGCGACGGCGGCAAAATCGCTGCCATGCTCAAAGACAGCGACATCCTGCTCAACGTGCCGCACCCGCGCACCGCCCGCATTCAGGAAGTACACATCCTGCTGATTCACGCCCTGTGCGACTGCATCGACAGCATGCTGCTCGAAGGCATGTAAACTGCCCTTTATCCGCCACGGATACCGCAACGGCATGATGCGGTGCACAAAATAGCGGGAACGCGTTAAAATAACGCCCTGAAATCATCCGGATTTTTATCAGGCAGCCGCACAAGCTGCCTGAACCTATACCGAAAGGACGCTTTATGAGCCTCAAACAACACGCGAAAACCCTGCTGGTTTCCGCCGCACTCGCCGCCGGTCTGAGCGGCTGCGTGGGCGCGCTGGTGGGCGGTGCCGCAGTCGGCGGCGCTTCCGCACTCGACCGCCGCAGCACCGGCGCACAAGCCGACGATAAAGTGATGGCGCTGCGGATTGAAAACACCGCCACCACCTACCTGCGCCAAAACAACCAAGTGCAGGGCTTCGAGCCGAATATTTCCGTGGTGAGCTACAACCGCCACATCCTGCTGCTCGGCCAAGTGGCCACCGAAGGCGAAAAAGCCTTTGTCGATCAAGTGGCTCGCTCGGAGCAGTCCGCCCAACAGGTATACAACTACATCGAAGTCGACCCGCAAGCGCGCACATTCGGCAAAGTCAGCGCCGATTCGTGGAGCACCACCAAAGTGCGCACCACCCTGCTCGGCATTCAGGGCGTGTATCCCGGCCGTGTCAAAATCGTTACCTATAACGACGTGACCTACGTAATGGGCATCCTTACACCCACCGAACAGGCTGCGGTAACCGAAAAAGTCAGCACCACCGCCGGGGTGCAGAAAGTCGTTACCCTGTATCAAAACTACAATCAATAATCCGACGAATCAGGCCGTCTGAATCTTTTCCTTTTCAGACGGCCTCATCCACATTGGAACCACACATGCCTGGAAAAAACCCCACCGCCAAAACCAGCTTCCGGCTCACGCCCAAGCATCTGCTGCTGGCTGCCTTTATTGTCGTGGCCATCGCCATCACCGCCTTGGTTGTCGGCGTTTTCCAAACCCTCAACCGCCCGCAGGAAGCCGCCGCGCCCCGCCCCGCAGGTGAAAATGCCGTAGAAATCTGGTCGCCCCGCGGCGCCAACAGCCAAACTGCGCCCGGCACCGTCGTCAACGTGCCCAATATTCCCGGCACCACCCCGCCGCCGGTAGAAATGGCGCCTGAGGCCGCCGAAAGCCGCACCGCTGCCATCCCGCGCCGCCAAGCGCCTGCCAATACCACACCTGCCGATAACGGCGAGCGTCCGCTGCAGCCGATTAACCAACCTGCACCCGCACCCGCCCCGGCTACTGCCGCCGAGCGCCCGGCGCCCGTGCCTCAAGCCACGCCGACACCGCGCCCACCGCAACCCGCACCGCAGCCTGCCGCACCGCGCCAGCAGCCTAAAGACGTGATGGACAATCTGTTCTAAACGCGCATGTATCGTGGATTAGATTTGAACCGGTACAGCGTTGGCTCGCCTTACCGTACTAGGTGTACTGTCTACGGCTCTCCGCCTTGTCCTGATTCAAATCTAATCCACTATAAAAATCTAAGGCCGTCTGAAAACCCGTATCGGTTTCAGACGGCCTTAGCGTTGCAAAATACCCTTTTGTCGCTCCTGCCCAGGCTGCTTAATAAAATAAAGGATTTGGGCGATTTCACGGTGATATGCGTCATTTCGCAGCAGCCCCGACTTAAAATATCTTTAACCACATTCAAATAAACAAAGGCCGTCTGAAACCCGTATTGTTTTCAGACGGCCTTATGCAAACCCGCCAACCTTCAAATCCCCATCAGCGGAATCAGCAGCGGCACCAGCGCTGCGGTCAATACACCGTTGAAAATCAGCCCCAGGCTGGCATAGGCGGCGTATTTGCGGCTGCGTTCCAGCGCGGCGCTGATGCCCATAGCGTGTGAAGCGGAGCCGATGGAGATGCTTTGCGACGTGGGGGTGCGGATGGTGCTGGCGCGCAGCAGTTTGAAACCGATCATCTGCCCCATCATGCCTGCCAAAATCACGGTGGCGGCGGTAATGGCGGGAATACCGCCGATGGTGCGGGTGATTTCGATGGCAATCGGATTGGTCACCGATTTGGCCGCCAGCGACAACACCACTTCGCGGTCGGCGCCCATCCATTTGGCGATATACACGCCGGTGACGATGCCGGTGATGCTGCCCGCGCCCTGCGAAGCCAGAATCGGCAGCCATTGGCTGCGGATTTTTTTCCAGTTGAGATACAGCGGCAACGCCAGCGACACCACCGCCGGTTTGAGCCAGAAATCAATCATCTGCCCGGCTTCGTAATATGTGGCATAGTCGATGCCGAATGTTTTCAGATACACAATCATGCTGGTGGCGCTGAGCACCACCGGGTTGCACAATATGCTGCCGGTGCGGGCGCGCACGATATTGGTTATCCAATACACGGTCACGGTCAGAAACAGCAATACCGCCGGGTGGGAAAGCATGGCCATTACCAATACCTCCGCACCAATTCATGCACTTTGCCGGTGACAAACAGCACCAAAAACGTGCTGACGATGGTGGCGGTGAAAATCGACAGGAAATCGCGCCCGACCACATCCAGATAGCTCATCACCGCTACGCAGGGCGGCACCAGAAACAGCGCCAGATTATCCATCAACACATTCACTACCTGCTGCAGCCACGCGGCTTTCACCCACCCCATCTGCAAAGCGGCAAACAGAAAGCCCATGCCGATGATGCTGCCCGGCAGTTTGATGCCGGTAAAATAGGCCGTGCCCTCACCCAGCGCCAAAAAGCCGAAAATAATGCCCAACGCCCGAATCATATCTTTCCTCTCTTGTTTTTATTCGCTCTGCCGATGCTTGTTTATTAACAAGTTGTTAAACTGTGTAAATCATAACCTGCCACAGGCCGTCTGAAAAGCCTTGCGTGTTTTTTTGCCGCTATCTGACCCGATTCTTCCGCACAAATCAAAACGGAACCCGTCGTCGGATTCCGTTATGCTTTGCCACCGCTTTTATTTGCGGTAAGGGTTTTCCAGCCCTGCCACCAGCGTTTGCAGATAATCGCGCAGCTGGCTTTCGCTGCACCCCATCAGCAGCGCATCTTCAAATGCGTCTTGTGCCGTTTGATAGAGCTCGCTCATATTTTCCGTCATCACCTTCACTTTTTCGGTGCAGGACACAATCTGACCGTCATCGTCATACCATTTCGGCATTTCGGGCATGCTCATGCGGGCTCCTTACTGTAAGAAACGCGAGGGGTCGTTTTTCTTGACCCGGCGCGCGGTGACATATTTGCTGTTCCAATATTTATTGCCCAGGCTGGTGATTTCGATGCTTTTACCAGTGCGCGGGGCGTGGATGAAGCGGTTGTTGCCGATATACAGCCCCACATGCGAAATCCGCCGCCCGGCAGTATTGAAAAACACCATATCGCCCGGCTGCAATTCACCACGGCTCACCGCCACACCCATGCGCGCCTGCTCGGCGGAAGTGCGCGGCAGGCTGATCTGCATGCTGCGGCGGAAGATGTGCTGCATAAAGCCGCTGCAGTCGAAGCCGGTGCTGGCCGAAGTGCCGCCGTAGCGATAGGCCACGCCCAGCAAACCCATGGCGCTGCTGATGAGGCTGTCGGCATCGCCGCGGCTGATTTCGCGGCTTTCATACTGGGGCTGTGTCTGCGCACCTGCGCTTTGCAGCCTGATTAAACTTTCCAATTCGTCTGCCTGCGCCAGGCCGATGCCCGAACACAGCAGCGCGATTAAGGTAGAAGCGACAAAACACAATCGTTTCAAATTATTCATGCATCCAATTTCCGTAAAACTTCATTATTCTTTCTTTTCAGACGGCCTCACTTGCCGACGCAGCGATTCGCGCAGAAGCGCGCCCGTTATGTTATGCTTGTTTTCATTATCCAGCCGCCACAATACAGCAAAACCATGATGATTCCAACCTTACTCGCCATGCGCGATTTTGCCCGGATGCGCGAAATCATCGCCATTCTGACCAAATACGGTTTGGGCGAATTCGTGCAGCGCATCAAATTGTCGCACAAGAGCATCAGCAGCGACGCCGCGCCTGCGCCCGAAAGCCGCTATATGAGCACGCCGCGGCGCTTCCGCATGGCGTTTGAGGAATTGGGGCCGACGTTTGTCAAGCTGGGGCAGGTATTGTCGACGCGGGTCGATATTTTCAATGCCGAATGGATTGAGGAATTCGAGCAGCTGCAAAGCAACGTCGCCCCGATTGCCACCGCCGACATCCGCGCCCTGATTGAATCGCATCTGGGGCGGCCGGTGCAGGAAATTTTCCGCCACATCGACCCCAAGCCCATCGGCAGCGCTTCGATTGCGCAAGTGCACAAAGCCGAATTGGTGAGCGGCGAAGTGGTGGCCATCAAAATCAAACGCCCCGACATCGAGCCGACCATTCAGGCAGATTTGCGTATTTTAACCCATCTGGCCAACCTGATTGAATCGGAAATCCCCGAAGTGCGCCGTTACCAGCCGGTGCAGATGGTGCAGTATTTCGCCCGCAGTCTCGCCAAAGAAACCGATTTGTCGGTGGAGCTGCGCTATATGCAGCGTTTCGAAGCCACTTTTGCCGAACACGAATACATCCACATCCCCAGAGTTTACCAAGAATATTCCAATCGTCATATCCTCACGCAGGAATTTATCAGCGACACGCTGCTGCAAAACATGCCGTCTGAAAAGCTTTCGGCCGACACCCGCCGCACGCTGGCCAACCGCATCACCGACACCTTGTTTACCATGATTTTGAAACAAGGCTTCTTCCATGCCGACCCGCACCCGGGCAATATCTTCATCAACGACACCGGACGCATCACCTTTATCGACTTCGGCTTGGTCGGCCATTTGAGCAGCACCCGCCGCCGCGAAATCATCGACCTGATTAACGCCCTCACCCACCGCGACCAATTCACCATGCAATATGTGTTGAGCAATTGGGCGCAGGGCGAGCTGCCCGACGAAAACCTGCTCGGCGCCGACGTATTGGAAATGCTGCTCAACTATGAGCACACACCCATGCGCGATTTGCGCATCAGCCAAGTGATTAACGACATCACCCAAATCATGCGCCAACACGGCCTCACCCTGCCGGGCGACTTGGTGATGCTGTTTAAAACCCTGATTACGCTCGAAGGCGTGGTGAAAAAGCTCGACGGCAGCGCCGAATTGCTGGAGCAGGCCAAGCCGATTGTGGCCGAAGTGTTCAAAGCGCGCGCCTCGCCCGAACATGTGCTGCGCAAAGGCAAGATGCACGCGCAAACGCTGCTGCAGGCGGTTGACGAGCTGCCGCAGAATCTGTTCCGCCTCAGCCGCCGCATCCAGAAAGGCCAGTTTGTGGTCAACCTGGATTTCAAACGCGCCGACCAATTCATCCACCAAATCGACAGAGCCACCAACCGCCTCACCATGGGCATCGTCACCGCCGCGCTGATTATCGGCTCGTCTATCGTGATGAGCATCGACACCGGCCCCAAATTCATCGGCTTTCTCGGCTATCTGCTGGCGTTTACCAACAGCTTGTGGATTATCTGGTCGATTTGGCGCTCGGGCAAACATTAAGCATTACCCTTTCAGACGGCCTCAATCCCTTGCAAGTTAAGGCCGTCTGAAAAATCCGGTTATAGTGAATTAAATTTGAACCCATACAGCGTTGGCCTTGCCGTACTAGCTGTACTGTCTGCGGCTTCGCTCAAAGAGAACGATTGACTAAGGTGCTGAAGCACCAAGTCAATCTGTCCCGCCTTGTCTTGATTCACTATAATCCACGATAATTCCCCAAATCTGTGTCATATTGTTATCAATCTTTCACAAAAAGCCGCTATACTGAAAAGCTTGATAGTCGTTATGCAATAAAGAGGAACACATGGCCGACCAATCCCGCCTTCTCTGCCGCGAGCTGAGCCTGCTCGCCTTCAACCGCCGCGTGTTGGCACAAGCGCAAGACACACGCGTGCCGCTGCTGGAGCGCCTGCGCTTTTTGTGCATCGTTTCCTCCAACCTCGACGAATTTTTCGAAGTGCGCATGGCCTGGCTGCGACGCGAACAGAAGCTGCGCCCCAACGCCCGCCTCGACAACGGCAAAACCCCGGCGCAAACCATCGCCGCCGTGGCCGCCGAAGCGCATGCCATCATCAGCGAGCAATACGCCCTCTTCAACGACGAGCTGCAACCGGCGTTGGGCCGCGAAGGCATCCACTTTTACCGCCGCCGCAACTGGACGCCCGCACAACGCGCCTGGATTGAAGACTATTTCAAACGCGAGCTGCTGCCCATCCTCACCCCCATCGGCCTCGACCCCTCGCACCCCTTCCCGCGCCCGCTCAACAAATCGCTCAACTTCGCCGTCGAGCTCGAAGGCAAAGACGCTTTCGGCCGCGCCTCCGGCATGGCGATTGTGCAGGCGCCGCGCATCTTGCCGCGCGTATTGCAGCTGCCGCACGACATTTGCGACGGCGACGACGGCTTCGTGTTCCTCTCATCGATTCTGCACGAATACGTCTACAAACTCTTCCCCGGCATGAGCGTGAAAGGCTGCCACCAATTCCGCCTCACCCGCGACAGCGACCTGATTGTCGACGAAGAAGACCTGAAAAATCTGCGCGCCGCCATCCAAAGCGAATTGCACGACCGCGAATACGGCGACGGCGTGCGCCTCGAAGTGGCCGACACCTGCCCGGCGCACATCTACGGCTTCCTGCTCGGCCACTTCAAACTGCAGGAAACCGAGCTTTACCAAGTGAAAGGCCCGGTCAACCTCGTGCGCCTGATGGCCGTGCCCGACATGGTCAACCGCCCCGACCTCAAATTCCCCTCCCGCAGCGCCGGATTGCCGCGCCGCCTGCGCAAAGGCCAGTCCATCATCGACGCCGTCCGCCACGAAGACATCCTGCTGCACCACCCCTACCAATCCTTCGAACCCGTCGTGCGCCTGATTCGCGAAGCCGCCACCGACCCCGACGTTGTGGCCGTTAAAATGACCATCTACCGCACCGGCACCGATTCCGAGCTGGTGCGCGCGCTGATGACCGCCGCGCTGGCAGGCAAACAAGTCACCGTGGTGGTGGAATTGATGGCGCGTTTCGACGAAGCCAACAACGTCAACTGGGCGCAACAGCTCGAAAA
>CAYVIS010000085.1:0-8412 GCA_964451565.1 uncultured Neisseria sp. | reverse complement strand
TGCCGCTGAAAAAAGCCCTGCCCGCGCTGTTTTTCATGACCGATGAAAGCTGGGCAATGGGCATTGCCGACGCCAACAAGCGCCGCGCCCACGGCCTGCCTGCGTTCAGCCTGGCTTATTATATGGGCGTGAGCCTGACGCTGTATGTGATGTGGGTGGGCTTTACCGCAACAGGCGCGGCCATCGGCCCCGCGCTCGGCGACGTGGAAGCGCTCGGCTTCGGCATGGCGTTTCCGGCGGTGTTTCTGGTGTTGCTGCGCGGCATGTGGAAAGGCTTCGCCGCCGCCCGGCCTTGGCTGGTGAGTTTGGCCGTGGCCGCATCCGTATCGCTGTTTACCGAAGGCGCTTGGTATGTGCCTGCCGGAGCGGCGGCAGGTTTGTTGGCGGCTTATTTCTGGAGCGCCGACGCATGATTTCCTGGGCATCTTTCCTCACCATCCTCGGCATGCTCGCCGCCACTTATTCCACCCGCCTCATCGGTTTCCTCGCCCTGCGCCGCCGCAGCCTCAGCCCGCGCGCGGCAGCGGTAATGGAAGCCGCGCCCGGCTGCGTATTGATTGCCGTGATTGCGCCGCACTTCGTTTCCGACAAACCCCACGAGCTCGCCGCACTGGCCATTACGCTGTTTGCCGCCAGCCGTTTTTCGATGCTGCCGACGGTGTTGATTGCCGTCGCTTCATCGGGCATATTGGGCTATCTGATGCATTGATGGGCAGGCGACTGTCTGAATGAATGAAGGCCGTCTGAAAACTTCGCTGCGCTCGTTTTCAGACGGCCTCGATACCGGCGATGCCGTTGCGCTACACGGCAGCTACTTCCGTCATTTTCTTGGCAGTCGGTTTTTTAAACCGCAGCACCACTTCCTCTTTCGCCGCATCCCAATCAATGCGCACATAGCCGCCGTCGGCCAAACGCCCGAACAGCAATTCGTCGGCCAGCGCCTTGCGGATTTTTTCCTGAATCAGACGGTGCATCGGCCGCGCACCCATTTGCGGGTCGAAGCCTTTTTCGGCCAAATAGGCACACAACGCAGGCGTGAATTCGGCTTCCACTTTTTTATCCAACAGTTGCTGCTCCAGCTGCAACAGGAATTTGTCCACCACTTTGGCGATAATCGGCGCACTCAGCGGCGCAAACGGGATAATCGCATCGAGACGGTTGCGGAATTCGGGCGTAAACAGCTTGTTGATGGCCTGCATCTCGTCGCCGCGCTCGCGTTTGTTGGTGAAGCCGACGCTCGGGCGGCTCAGGCTCTCCGCCCCCGCGTTGGTGGTCATGATGATGATGACATTGCGGAAATCGGCACTCTTGCCGTTGTTGTCGGTGAGTTTGCCGTGGTCCATCACCTGCAGCAACACGTTGAAAATATCCGGATGCGCTTTTTCGATTTCGTCCAGCAGCAACACGCAAAACGGCTGCTTGTTCACTGCTTCGGTAAGCAGGCCGCCCTGCTCGAAACCGACATAGCCCGGCGGCGAACCGATTAAGCGCGATACGGCGTGGCGTTCCATGTATTCCGACATATCGAAGCGCTGCAACGGCACGCCGAGCGAAAACGCCAATTGCCGCGCCACTTCAGTTTTGCCCACACCCGTGGGGCCGGAAAACAGAAAGCTGCCGATGGGTTTGTCGGGCAGGCCGAGGCCGGAACGCGCCATTTTCACTGCTGCCACCAGCGCTTCGATGGCGTTGTCTTGGCCGAACACCATGTTTTTCAAATCGCGCCCGAGGTATTGCAGCACTTGTTTGTCATCGTGCGACACGGTTTTTTCGGGAATGCGCGCCACTTTCGCCACCACGGCTTCAATCTGCGCTTTGCCGATGACTTTTTTCTGTTTCGATTTGGGCAGAATGCGTTGCGCCGCGCCCGCTTCGTCCATCACGTCGATGGCTTTGTCGGGCAGGAAACGCTCGTTGATATAACGCGCCGACAGCTCGGCTGCGGCTTCCAGCGCGGCATGGGTGTAGCGCACTTGGTGGAAATCTTCAAACACCGGTTTCAGGCCGCGCAAAATCTGCACGGTTTCGGCCACGCTCGGCTCGGCGATATCGATTTTTTGAAAACGGCGGCTCAAGGCATGGTCTTTGTCGAAAATGGTGCGGTATTCATCGTAAGTGGTCGCGCCGATGCAGCGTAATTGGCCTTTCGCCAGCGCCGGCTTGAGCAGGTTGGAAGCGTCCATGGTGCCGCCGGAAACGCTGCCTGCGCCGATGATGGTGTGGATTTCATCGACAAACAACACCGCATTCGGAATCGTGGCCAACTGTTTCAACACCGCTTTCACCCGCGCTTCAAAATCGCCGCGGTATTTGGTGCCTGCCAGCAGCGCGCCCATATCGAGCGAAAACACCGCCGCGCCTTTGAGTGTGTCAGGCACTTGGCCGTTGACGATTTGGTGCGCCAAGCCCTCGGCCAGCGCGGTTTTGCCGACACCGGCCTCGCCCACCAGCAGCGGGTTGTTTTTGCGGCGGCGGCACAACACCTGCACCAGCCGCTCCATTTCGTGTTTGCGGCCGATTAAGGGGTCGATGCGTCCGGCCAATACCTCTGAATTGAGGTTGACAGTGTAGCTGGACAAAGCATCTCCCTGCTCTCCGGCCTCACCGGCAGGCTGGTGACCGTCTTGTTCGCCGCTCTCACTGCCAATCGGCTCGCCGTGCGCCAGTTGGCGCAGAATATCGTAACGGCTCACCGATTGCAGCTGCAGGAAATACACCGCCGGGCTATCGTTTTCGTTCATCAGCGCCACCAACACATCCAACGGCTGCACTTCGCGTTTGTCCGCCGCCTGCACGTGCATAATCGCGCGCTGCAACACACGTTGGAAGCCGATGGTGGGCTGGGTTTCGGTTTTATCGAGCAGGTTTTGCGGCAGCACGGGCGTGTTTTCCACCACGCTGCTGATGAGCTGCTCCGACAAAATCGCGCAATCGGCGCCGCATTGCTGCAACACTTCGCGCACTTCGTCGTTTTGTTCGATTAACACCAGCAAAAGGTGTTCGAGGCTGATAAGCTCGTATTGGCGGGCACGCGCATCGGCATACACATGCTGCAAAATCCGTTCCAGTTCGGCTGAAATCATCTACACTTCCTCCACGATGCATTGCAGCGGATGCCCTTCGCGCTTGGCGCGCTGCATCACCTGCTGTTGTTTGGTCTGGGCAATATCGCGCGTATACACGCCGCATAAGCCTTTGCCTTCATGGTGCACGAGCAACATCACCGCCACCGCCCGCTCGCCGGGCAGCAAAAAAATTTCTGTTAACACTTTAACCACAAAATCCATCGGCGTGTAGTCGTCGTTCAGTAAAAACACGCCGTATTTTTTGGGTGGAGCCGGTTTGCCCGTGTCAATTTGAGCCGATGCCCCCGTTTTGGTTTTGGTTTTGATATTACCCATATTAAGACTTTTTCAACTTTTGGAAAGTAGTTTCTGTTGTATTTTGTGCCATTTTAATAAATTTCTGCTTTTTTCCCAATGTTTACTTGACTACAATAATTAACATAGGTAAAAAGCAGATTAAGCAGAAGCTTGGCATGCAGTTGAAAGCAATAGGTTTGGGAGAAACTCGAAACTTTTAGTTTTACCGCTTTGCCGCATTTTGCTGTATTTTTGTTAATTTTTTAGTATAGGAAGTTCAATGGCAACCGGTATTGTTAAATGGTTTAACGACGCTAAAGGTTTTGGTTTTATCACTCCGGACGAAGGCGGCGAAGATTTGTTCGCTCACTTCTCTGCGATCAACATGGATGGTTTCAAAACCCTGAAAGAAGGCCAACGCGTGTCTTTTGAAGTTACCACCGGCCCGAAAGGCAAACAAGCTGCTAATATCCAAGCTGCTTAATTTATATTGAGTCGGCTTGGCCGATTGCAATCATCATGGCGGGTTTTTCCAAAACCTGCCATTTGTTTTTTCCGCTTCCGTCACTTGCCCTGCTGTTGGGAATGAGATAAGCTTTCATTCCACACCGTTTTCAGGGGCAATATGAATTCAAACTACCAACGCGCCTTGCGGCAAATCACCGCCCTAATCACCCATTTTTGCAACCGAAACGACACCGGTTGCGCCATTGCCGAACAGCAAGACCTGATTCTGACCCGGCTCGACAGCCTGCAACACACACTGCGGCCTGACGACACGCAAGCCATCGACACCATCAACCAATATTACCGGCGCCACATACACGATGAACACAATCATTAAACCCGGCATCTACCGCCACTATAAAGGCAGCCTTTACGAAGTCAGCGGCATCGCCCGCCACTCCGAAAGCGAAGAAGAAATGGTGGTCTACCGCGCGCTTTACGGCGACTACGGCCTGTGGGTGCGCCCCGCCGCCATGTTTGCCGAAACGGTGGAAATCAACGGCGAAACCATCGCCCGCTTCAGCTGCATCAAAGCCTTTTAATCATTGCATGTCTTCAGACGGCCTTTCTGTTAGAATGGCCGTCTGAAATTTTATCCGCAGATGTAAACCATTATGAGCATTGCCAATAATAAAAAAGCCTTTCACGACTATTTCATCGAAGAGCAACTGGAAGCCGGTTTGGTGTTGGAAGGCTGGGAAGTCAAAGCCATCCGCGCCGGACGCGTGCAGCTGAAAGAAGCCTATATCCATTGGAAGCGCGGCGCATTCTACCTCGTCGGCTGCCACATCACCGCCCTGCCCACCGCCTCCACCCACGTCAAACCCGACCCGGTGCGCCAGCGCAAACTGCTGCTCAACCAAAGCGAAATCAACAAGCTTATCGGCAAAACCGAGCGCTCGGGCTACACCATCGTGCCGCTCAATCTGCACTACCACCGCGGCAACATCAAAATGGACATCGGCCTGGCCAAAGGCAAAAAACAACACGACAAACGCCAAAGCCTGAAAGAAGCCGATTGGAAACGCGAGAAACAGCGCTTGATGAAAAGCGTGCGCTGATTCTGCCACCCAAGCAAAATAAATTAAGGCTTCCCGCCTTTGTTTGACTCATTCTATAAAAGGAAAATCCATGAAACGCACAAGCTTACTCATTATCGGTGCCATCACATTGTTGTCTGCCTGCCAAAGCAGCCAAACCTCTCTTGGTGCCAATGGTGCGGAACAACTAAACGATATCCGCCACCTTTGCATTCTGACGCCAACCAAAAACGCCAACCCCGCCCTAACCCGACAAATTGCCCAATCGTTGACCAAATACGGTATCAGCAGTGAAACCGTAAACGTTGCTTCCGACCGCAAGCGTCTGTATGAGCCGGAATGCCGCTATAATCTGCGCTACAACACCCGCGGCAGCGGCAATAACATCAATTACATCTTTTTGCTCATCCGCACGCCGGAACATCCTGTTGCCAGCCTGCGCGCCAACCCTGATTTCCAACGTGCACCAAACCAACAAGCGGAAATCGACCGCATCATAGGCCAACTGCTGAACAGAAAATAAGCATACGGCAATTCAGACGGCCTCAGCATTACTGAGGCCGTCTGAAACATATCGGCAGCATGCACGCAACAGTACATAAAATCCGTTGTATGGTGAATTAAATTTGAACCCATACAGCGTTCGCCCGCCTTATCGTACTAGGTGCACCGCCTGCGGCTCCCCACCTTGTCTTGATTCAAATTGAATCCACTGTATTCAAGGACACAGCATGATTTCGGAACATGATTTCCTTGCGTAAAAACATGCAATAATCGTTTTCCCGCCCTTTTCAGACGGCCTCATCATCCCAATAATGAGGCCGTCTGAAACATTTGAAAAAGATTCCCCGCCATGCCCCAATCTTCCCTTGCCCTGCCGCTGTTTCTGATTATCGCCGGTGCCGTGTGGTTTCTGAAAACCACCGGCATCCTGCCTGCCACCGCCACGCTGGTTTCCATCGGTTTGGTGATTGCCGGTATCGTGGTCTTGGTGATGGACGGCATCAACAAGCAGTCGGTAGTGGCCGGGCCGATTTTGGTTTACATCGGCGCGGCCGTGTATCTGAAAAGCCAATATTTACTCGGCTATTCGCCGCTGGTGGCGCTGGGCATGATGGTGCTCGGCTGCCTGCTGCTGCTCTCGCGCAGCAGCGTCATCCCCTACAAACACAACAAATTGCTGCAGGATTAACGCCGCTTTCGCGCTATCTTTTTTGCATTCAGGCCGTCTGAAAAATGGTACAATAAGCGCCATTATTTTTCAGACGGCCTTGTTGTTATTTGGCCGCCCATTTTCCAGATAAAGCCCATCATGACCCAAGACAAAATCCTGATTCTCGACTTCGGCTCACAAGTTACCCAACTCATCGCCCGCCGCGTGCGCGAAGCCCATGTTTACTGCGAGCTGCATTCTTATGATATGCCGCTGGCCGACATCAAAGCCTTTGCGCCCAAAGGCATCATCCTTTCCGGCGGCCCCAATTCGGTGTATGAATCCGATTATCAGGCCGACACCGGTATCTTCGATTTGGGCATTCCCGTGCTCGGCATCTGCTACGGCATGCAGTTTATGGCGCACCACCTCGGCGGCGAAGTTTCCCCCGGCGACCAACGCGAATTCGGCTATGCCCAAGTAAAAACCATCGACAGCGAACTCACCCGCGACATCCACGACGGCGCGCCCAATGTGCTGGACGTGTGGATGAGCCACGGCGACAAAGTTTCCAAGCTGCCCGAAGGTTTTGTGGTGATTGGCGACACGCCGAGCTGCCCCGTCGCCATGATGGAACACGCCGAAAAACAATTTTACGGCATCCAATTCCACCCCGAAGTGACCCACACCAAACAGGGCAAAGCGCTGCTTAACCGCTTTGTGTTGGACATCTGCGCCGCCCAACCGAGCTGGACTATGCCCAACTACATCGACGAAGCGATTGAAAAAATCCGCGCCCAAGTCGGCAAAGACGAAGTGATTTTGGGCTTGTCGGGCGGTGTCGATTCATCCGTGGCCGCCGCGCTGATTCACCGCGCCATCGGCGACCAACTCACCTGCGTATTCGTCGATCACGGCCTGCTGCGCCTCAACGAAGGCAAAATGGTGATGGATATGTTTGCCCGCAATTTGGGCGTAAAAGTGGTGCACGTCGATGCCGAAGCGCAGTTTATGGACAAACTCGCCGGCGAAACCGACCCTGAGAAAAAGCGCAAAATCATCGGCGCCGAATTTATCGAAGTGTTTGATGCCGAAGAGAAAAAGCTCACCAACGCCAAATGGCTGGCGCAAGGCACGATTTATCCCGACGTGATTGAAAGCGCCGGTGCCAAAACCAAAAAAGCCCACGCCATCAAGAGCCACCACAATGTCGGCGGCCTGCCCGAAAACATGAAACTCAAGCTGCTTGAGCCGCTGCGTGATTTGTTTAAAGACGAAGTGCGCGAACTCGGCGTCGCCCTCGGCCTGCCGCGCGAAATGGTTTACCGCCATCCGTTCCCCGGCCCCGGCTTGGGCGTGCGCATTTTGGGTGAAGTGAAAAAAGAATACGCCGACCTGCTGCGCCATGCCGACGACATTTTCATCGAAGAATTGCGCAACACCAGCGATGAAAACGGCACTTCGTGGTACGACCTCACCAGCCAGGCTTTTGCCGTATTCCTACCGGTGAAATCCGTCGGCGTAATGGGCGACGGCCGCACTTACGAATATGTGGTTGCCTTGCGTGCAGTAATTACCAGCGACTTCATGACCGCCCACTGGGCCGAACTGCCTTACAGCCTGCTGGGCAAAGTGTCCAACCGCATCATCAACGAAGTGCGCGGCATCAACCGCGTGGTGTACGACGTGAGCGGCAAACCGCCTTCAACGATCGAATGGGAGTGATTGGGCGTCTGGCATCGGCGGGCACCGATTGGCACCAAATCATCTATAAGTTGTTGCCAGAATTGAGATTTCTTCCTGGTTGTTCAGCATGGACTGGCAACTTCTGGCACCGTCAAGCACTGTTTTTTCATGGCATGGTGAGTGGTACTATCCCTCTCTGATGCCATGAGAGGCTATCGATACCATGAAACCGCTTCGCGGCTGTTCATGGTATCGAAAGTGCACAAGTCTTTGATTTGTATTGATTTTTATGCTATTCGAGCAAGTGTGCAGATCATGGTATTCGAACTAACTCAGGACGAACGCCATGTTGACCGATACCAAGCTGCGCAACCTCAAGCCGAAGGACAAGCTCTACAAGGTGAATGACCGTGACGGCCTCTATGTAGCCGTCACGCCGGCCGGGGCGATTTCGTTCCGCTACAACTACGCCATCCACGGTCGGCAGGAGACCATTACCTTCGGCCGCTACGGTCTTGGCGGCATCACCCTTTCGGAAGCCCGCGAACGGTTGGGCGAGGCCAAGAAGATGATCGCGGCCGGGAAGTCACCGGCCAAGGAAAAGGCGCGGGACAAGGCCCGCGTCAAGGACGCGGAGACGTTCGGGGCCTGGGCGGAAAAGTGG
>CAYVIS010000084.1:0-8460 GCA_964451565.1 uncultured Neisseria sp. | reverse complement strand
AAGGACGTTTGATTCAGCGGTTTAAAACCGTCCAAGATTTGGGGAGCAGTTCAGGCTTCAGACGGCCTGTTTTGTGTTGACCATAGATTTGAGAGGATGGCTGTTTATTGCTTAATCGTTTTGCGTTGCCGCTGGCGTTTGCTCTGCTTGCGTAACGTGTTCCAACGCCAAATGAGTTGCACCAGCACATAGCCGCTGAGCGCAAACACGCTGCCCATCACCAACACGCCCAAGCCCAGCGGTTTGCCGTATTGCACCAGCCAATGCCCCGCATGCTGCCAGAAACCCGCGTCTTCCAGCATCGGCATTTCCAATTCACCCGCCGGCGCGCTGCCGGTGAGCAGCCAGCCGCCAAGCTTATAGGCGGCGACGTAGAGCGGAATCAGCGTAATCGGGTTGGTGTAGAGGGTGGAAAACAGCGCCACCGGCAGGTTGGTACGCAGCAAATAAGCCATCACCAGCGCAGCGGCAAATTGGGTAGGCGCGGGCATCATGCCGCAAAACAGGCCGATGGCCACAGCCAGCGCCACTTTGTCACGTTTAAACGCCCAATATTCGGGCTTGTCAAACAAGGGCGCCAGCGGCTTGAAAAAACGCGAGGCGAAGATTTTTTCGCGGGTGGGGAGTTTGTGTTTCCAACGTTTGAGCATGTGTGGTTTGGGTGGTGTGTTATGGTTTTTGTGGAAGCCTTATTGTAATCAAGTTTGCGGTTTTAAGGGAATGTGGGGAGGTTGGGAAATAGGGTTTTTGCGGGTTTTTACTTTATTGACGGGTAGGGTTCAGACGGCTTGAGACCTTTGCAAAATTACTATGTGAATCATCGCTAAACACTCACTTCCGTCATTCCGGCGCAGGCCGGAATCCATTTTCCGCTTAAAGCTACTTTGAAATCAACAAGCTGAATTTCGGCAGCTGGATTCCGGCCTGCGCCGGAATGACGGGTTTATTGGCTATTGTCAAGGAAGAATGTATTTTGCAAAGGCCTCGGCCTGTATGGATTGGCGGGTTGCTTCCCCTGCGCAACACCACAAACCAAAAAAAGCCGTCTGAACATTCAGACGGCCTTCTCTTTACATCATGCAATCAACACCGAATCACAACACGTTTTTCACCACTTCTACCACGTTATCCACGGTGAAGCCGAATTCTTTAAACAGCAATTCAGCAGGTGCCGATTCGCCGAAGCGGTCGAGGCCGACAACGGCGCCGTTGAGGCCGACGTATTTATACCAGCCGTCGGTGACGCCTGCTTCCACGGCCACGCGCGGCAGGTTTTGCGGCAATACGCTGTTTTGGTATTCGGCGTCTTGCTGGTCGAATACATTGGTGGAGGGCATGGAAACTACGTTCACAAACACACCTTGTTCGGCCAGCACGGTTTGCGCGTTCAAGGCCAGTTCGACTTCGGAGCCGGTGGCGATAATTACGGCTTGCGCGTCACCTTCTTCCGCCGCACGAATCACATAACCACCGCGTTGGATGTCGGCCAGCTGCTGTTCGCTGCGTTCAACGAAGGGCAGGTTTTGGCGGCTGAAAATCAGGCAGCTCGGGTGGTCGGCGGCTTTGGCGGCTTCTGCCCAGGCTACCAGCGATTCGGCGGTGTCGCACGGGCGCCATACGGCCATGTTGGGAATCAGGCGCAGTGAGGCGGTTTGTTCGACCGGCTGGTGGGTGGGGCCGTCTTCGCCGAGGCCGATGGAGTCGTGGGTGAACACGAAAATCGGGTTGATTTTCATCAGCGCGGCCATGCGCAGGGCGTTGCGGGCGTATTCGCTGAACATCAGGAAGGTGGCGCCGAAGGGCTTCACGCCGCCGTGCAGGGCGAGGCCGTTCATGATGGCGGCCATGCCGAATTCGCGCACGCCGTAGTGCAGGTAGTTGCCGCCGCTGTGCGGTTTCACCGATACGCTGTTTGACCAGTCGGTGAGGTTGGACGGAGTGAGGTCGGCCGAGCCGCCGACAAATTCGGGCAACACTTCGGCCAGAATTTCGATGCTGTTTTGGCTGGCTTTGCGGGTGGCGATTTTTTCGGCTTTGGCACACACTTCTTGTAAGGCCGTCTGAACATAGGCGTCGAAATTTTCGGGCAGCTTTTTATCCATGCGGCGGATAAATTCGGCGGCTTCGGCGGGGAATTTGGCTTGGTATTGCGCAAATAAATTATTCCACTCGTTTTCCAGCTTGGCGCCTTTTTCTTTGGCGTTCCACGCATCGTAAATTTCTTGCGGCACTTCAAACGGGCCGTAATTCCAGCCCAAATGTTTGCGCGTGGCTTCCAATTCTTCCGCGCCCAAGGGCGCGCCGTGGGTTTTGTGGCTGCCTTCTTTGGTGGCCGCGCCTTTGCCGATCAAGGTTTTGCAGCAGATGATGCTGGGCTTGCCGGTTTCGGCGCGCGCTTCTTCGATGGCGGCTTTGAGCGCGGCGGTGTCGTGGCCGTTGACATTGGGCACCACATGCCAGCCGTAGGCTTCAAAGCGCTCGGGGATGTTTTCGGTAAACCAGCCGTCTACTTTGCCGTCGATGGAAATATTGTTGTCGTCATACAGAACAACCAGTTTGCCCAAGCCCAACGTGCCGGCCAGCGAGCAGGCTTCGTGCGACACGCCTTCCATCAGGCAGCCGTCGCCCATGAATACATAAGTGTGGTGGTCAACGATATTGAGGCCGTCTTTGTTGAATTCTTCGGCCAAGAGTTTTTCCGACAGCGCAAAGCCGACAGCGTTGGCAATGCCTTGACCGAGCGGGCCGGTGGTGGTTTCCACGCCGTCGGTGTAGCCGTATTCGGGGTGGCCGGGGGTTTTGCTGTGCAGTTGGCGGAAGTTTTTCAAATCGTCGATGGAAACGTTGTAGCCGGTGAGGTGCAGCAGGCTGTAGAGAATCATCGAGGCGTGGCCGTTAGACAAAACGAAACGGTCGCGATTGTAAAATTTGGGGTTGGCGGGGTTGTGGTTGAGGAATTGCGTCCACAACACTTCAGCCATCTCGGCCATGCCCATCGGCGCACCGGGGTGGCCGGAATTGGCTTTTTGTACTGCGTCTGCGGAGAGGAAGCGGATGGCGTTTGCCAGTTGAGAAGCCATGGGGATACCTTTATTTGGGTTTGAGGTGGAGAGAAACCGATTATCGCTTGAATCGGTTTCTCTTTCAAGTTGGCACGGCGGCGCGCGCGGCTGTAACCGATTGTTAAAAGCTGTTATGATTACAACCAGTTTCTACAGGCCGTCTGAACGGCTTTCAGACGGCCTCAACCGCCCAATAAGGATGATTATGGAACCGCAAGCGCGCGCGCCGCTTTCCGAGGCGCAACGTGAATCTCTGCTGGCTGCTTTGCGGCAGGAATGGCAGCAGCTGCACTTTCTCACCGATTTGTCGGAAATCACGCCGTATGAATGCGATGCGCTGGCGGCGTTTACCCAATTGCCGCTGGGCGTGGTGTTGCCGGAAAACGAAGCCGAGGTGCAGATGGTGTTGAAAACCTGCATGCGGCTGGCGATTCCGGTGGTGCCGCGCGGCGCGGGCACAGGCTTGGCAGGCAGCGCCATGCCCACGCCCGGCGGCATTGTGTTGTCAACCGCCAAGCTCAACAAAATCCTTGATGTCAATCCGCAGGCGCGCACGGCAACGGTGCAGCCGGGCGTGCGCAATCTGGCGATTTCCGATGCCGCCGCGCCGCACGAGCTGTATTACGCGCCCGATCCTTCCAGCCAACTGGCGTGCAGCATCGGCGGCAATGTCAACGAAAATTCCGGCGGCGTGCACTGTTTGAAATACGGCCTCACCGTGAATAACGTGTTGAAAATCCGCGCCGTCACCATCGACGGCGGCGTGATTGAATTGGGCGGCGAGGGCTACGATGCGCCGGGGCTGGACTTGCTCACCGTGTTTATCGGCAGCGAAGGCATGTTTGCGGTGGTGACCGAAGTGGTGGTGAAACTCGTGCCCAAACCGCGCACCGCACAAGTGATAATGGCCAGCTTCGACGACATGGGCAAAGCAGGCGATGCCGTGGCCGCCGTGATTGCCGCAGGCATCATCCCCGCAGGGCTGGAAATGATGGACGGCCCCGCCACCCGCGCCATCGACAGCTACCTCAACATCGGCTACGACACCCGCGCCGAAGCGATTTTATTGTGCGAATCCGACGGCACGCCCGAAGAAGTGGCCGAAGAAATCGCCCGCATGATTGCCGTATTCGAGCAGAGCGGCGCGATTCGGATACAGGTGTCGCGCAACGAAATCGAGCGGCTGGCGTTTTGGGCAGGCCGCAAAAACGCCTTCCCCGCCGCCGCCCAGCTCGCCCCCGATTATTACTGCATGGACGGCACCGTGCCGCGCCGTTACATCAGTACGCTGTTGCGCAGCATCGCCGCGATGGAAGAAAAATACGGCCTCAAGTGCATCAACGTTTTCCACGCCGGCGACGGCAATATGCACCCGCTGATTCTGTTTGATTCCGCTGCAGGCGAATGGCCGCAGGCCGAGGCGTTTGGCGCCGATATTCTCGAAGAATGCGTGCGCCTCGGCGGCACCATCACCGGCGAACACGGCGTGGGCATCGAAAAAATCAACGGCATGTGCGTGCAGTTTTCCGAAGCCGAACGCGCCGCCTTTTGGGGCGTGAAATTCGCTTTCGACCCCAGCGGCCTGCTCAACGCCGATAAAGCCATTCCCACCAAAAACCGCTGCGCCGAATACGGCAGAATGCACATTCCGCGCGGCGCGATGAAGTTTCCGGAATTGGAACGGTTTTAGGTTTCAGACGGCCTTTGTGTGATGAGGCCGTCTGAAAGCTATGGCGACAGCAGGTTTTCGCTGCGACACATTAATCGAAACCTTTGCAAAATTGCTATTGCCGCAACACAAAGCGACCAAGCTTCGTCATTCCGGCGTAGGCCGGAATCCATGCTTCACGCAAAGCTGTTTTAAAATCAAGTTCCTGAATCTTGGTAGATGGATTCCGGCCTACGCCGGAATGACGGGCTTATTGGCTATTTTCAGGAGAAAATATATTTTGCAAAGGTCACTAAAATACCAACCCCATTTCAGACGGCCTCATTATTGATAAAGGCCGTCTGAAAAGAAAACGATATTGACGATGGAACAAACCCTTATCCGAATGCGCGAGCAAATCCTGCACGCCACCCACCGCCATATTCCGCTGACCATCCGCGGCAGCGGCAGCAAAGATTTTTACGGCGAACAGGCGCGGCCTGCAAATGCCGATGTGCTCGACACCCGTGCCCACAGCGGCATCGTGGCCTACGACCCCGCCGAATTGGTGATTACCGCACGGGCGGGTACGCCGTTGGCGGAAATCGAAGCGGCGCTGGCCGAGTGTCGCCAAATATTGCCGTTCGAGCCGCCGCATTTCGGCGACGGCGCGACCATCGGCGGCGCGGTGGCGGCGGGTTTGGCGGGGCCGCGGCGGGCGCATGCGGGGGCGGTGAAAGATTTCGTGCTCGGCGCGCGCCTGCTCAACGGCAACGGCGAACATCTGCATTTCGGCGGCACGGTGGTGAAAAACGTGGCGGGTTATGATGTGGCGCGGCTGCTGGCGGGTTCGCTCGGCACGCTCGGCGTGATCACCGAAGTGTCGCTGAAAGTGTTGCCCAAGCCGTTTGCCGAAACCACGCTGCAATTTGACAGCGCCGCCGCCGAAGTGCCGCCGAAACTGAATGCGCTGATGGGGCAACCCTTGCCGATTAGCGCCAGCTTTTGGGCAGACGGCGTGTTGAGCCTGCGCTTGAGCGGCACCGAAGCGGGGGTGCAAACCGCGGTGGGGCTGCTCGGCGGCACGCAGTTGGCACACACCGCTGCCGATGCGCTGTGGCAATCGGTGTGCGAGCAGACGCTGGCGGGTTTTGCGCCGGAGCAGGGCAAACGGCTGTGGCGGGTTTCTGTGCCCGATACCGCGCCGTTGAGCGTTTCAGACGGCCTCATCGGCATGGAGTGGGGCGGCGGTTTGCGCTGGTATCACACCGATGCCGGCGCGCGGGAAATGCGTGCGCTGGCGCAAAACGCCGGCGGCCATGCCACGCTGTTCCGCGGTGGCGCAACGGCAGGCGAAACCGTGTTCACGCCTTTATCCGAAGCCGCGCTGGCCATCAACCAGCGCTTGAAACAGCGCTTCGACCCGAGCGGCATTTTCAACCCCGGGCGGCTGTATCCGAATCTGTGAGGCCGTCCCGCTTGCCGCATGCGGGAATGACGTTGCTGAAATCCGAAGGTGAGCTCGCCTTGTCTTGATTCACTATAATCCGCGATAAAACCAATCAACAAGCGGATGCCGTCTGAAAAAACGAAAGCCATCATCATGCAAACCAACTTAGCCGATTTCATCAAACACACGCCCGAAGGCAATATCGCCGATGAGATTTTGCGCAAATGCGTGCACTGCGGTTTCTGCACCGCCACTTGCCCGACCTACCGGCTGTCCGGCGACGAGCTTGACGGCCCGCGCGGGCGCATCTACCAAATCAAACAATTGCTCGAAGGCATGCCCGCTACGCCGCAGATGCAGCTTCATCTCGACCGCTGCCTCACCTGCCGCAACTGCGAAACCACTTGCCCTTCGGGTGTGGAATACGGCCATCTGCTCGATATCGGCCGCAACGAGATTGAGCGGCAAATCGGCCGCCCGCCGCTGGAAAAGCTCAAGCGCAATGCCTTGCGCGGACTGATGCTCAACCGCCCTGTTTTTGAAACCACTTATCGCGCGGCGCAAACGCTGCGTCCCCTGCTGCCGCAAAAGCTGCGCGGCAAAGTGATGCCCAAAAAAGATGCAGGGCGGCTTCCGCAAACCGTGCACGGGCGCAAGATGCTGATGCTGGAAGGCTGCGTGCAGCCCGGCATGTCGCCCAACATCAATGCCGCCACTTTACGCGTGCTCGACAAACTCGGCATCCAGCTGCTGCGCCCGCAAAACACGGGCTGCTGCGGCGCGGTCAATCTGCATATGAGCGCAACGGAGCAGAGCCTCAACGATATGCGCCGCAATATCGATGCGTGGTGGCCGCTGCTGGAGCAGGGTGCCGAAGCGCTGCTGATTAATGCGTCCGGCTGCGGCGCGATGGTGAAAGAATACGGCTACCATTTGCGCAACGATGCGCAATATGCCGAAAAAGCCGCCCGCATCAGCGATGCCGCTAAGGATATTGTCGAGATATTGGCTGCCGAAACCGAGCGCATCCGTGTGAAGCTGAAAGCGGATATGCCGCAGCAAACGCTGGCCTACCATCCGCCCTGCACGCTGCAACACGGCCAAAAACTGGCGGGCAGCGTGGAGAATCTGTTCGCCGGATTGGGCATGACGGTATTGCTGCCGCAAGACGCGAATTTGTGTTGCGGCTCGGCAGGCACGTATTCGTTTTTCCAGCCCGAATGGTCGCAGCAATTGCGCGATAATAAATTAGGCCGTCTGAACGCGCTCAAGCCGGATGTAATCCTGTCGGCCAATATCGGCTGCATCGCCCATTTGACCGAAACGGGCGGCACGCCGGTGAAGCATTGGATTGAGTATTTGGACGAATGGATGTGATGCCTGTGTTGCGGGCAAGTCAGGCCGTCTGAACGCTTCAGACGGCCTGTATGCAAACATTACCAAGCGCAGTCACAAATTCGTTATAATGGAACCACTTTTCAGACGGCTATTGCCGCATTTGAGACCGTCTGAACCGCCGTGTATCAAGCCGCTGCTTCAAAAGCCTGTTTTTGAATGGCTGTAAAACCCGCCAAGAAAGCCCCAATCTTTATGCCGTGGAATATTCCGATTTTCCTCACCTGGATGCGCGTGTTGCTGATTCCGGTGTTTACCGCCCTGTTTTACCTGCCGGAAAACTGGCTGAACCCGCAAACCGTCAACTGGGCGGCTGCCATTATTTTCGCCGCCGCCGCCGTGACCGACTGGTTTGACGGCTTTCTCGCCCGCCTGTGGAAGCAGACTTCCGATTTCGGCGCCTTTCTCGACCCGGTGGCCGATAAATTGATGGTGGCCGTGGCGCTGATTCTGCTGGTGAGTGTGGGGCGCACTTACGCTATTTTCGCCATGATTATCATCGGCCGCGAAATCACCATTTCCGCCCTGCGCGAATGGATGGCGCAAATGGGCAAACGCGGCAGCGTGGCCGTGGCCACCATCGGCAAATTCAAAACCGCCGCGCAAATGGTTGCCATCTTGCTGCTGCTGGTCGGTTTGCACGATTTTCACGGTCTGAACCTGATTTTAATCGGTAACATCTTGATGTTTATCGCATCGGTGTTGACCATCTGGTCGATGTTTTATTATCTGAAAATGGCCTGGAAAGAATTCCAGCAATAATTCGGCAATAATTTCGCCCGAAATGCTTGACAGCAAATTTCTACGCACTATAATAGCGTTCTCTTGTTGATGCCCGAATGCAGCAGCAAGCCCAAGCGGGAATAGCTCAGTTGGTAGAGCGCAACCTTGCCAAGGTTGAGGTC
>CAYVIS010000083.1:0-8551 GCA_964451565.1 uncultured Neisseria sp. | reverse complement strand
TCGGCCTCAAAGGCCCGGGCGAAACCCAGCTCGAAACCGACCGCCGCCTGATTAACGTTAAAATCAGCGCCCTCAAGCGCCAGTTGCAGCAGGTGCAGAAGCAGCGCACCACCCGCCGCAAATCGCGCATGAGCGGCAGCAGCAAAACCTTCGCGCTGGTGGGCTACACCAATGCGGGCAAATCCAGCCTGTTCAACCGCCTCACCAAAGCCGACGTGTTGGCAAAAGACCAACTGTTTGCCACGCTCGACACCACCGCGCGGCGGCTGTATTTGGGCGAAAATATCAACGTCATCCTCACCGATACCGTCGGCTTCGTGCGCGATTTGCCACACAAGCTGGTGTCGGCGTTTTCGGCCACGCTGGAAGAAACCGCGTTGGCGGATGTGTTGCTGCATGTGGTGGACGCGAGCCATCCCGATTTCGAGCGGCAGATGGACGATGTGGACGAGGTGTTGGAAGAAATCGGCGCGCATGAAGTGCCGCAGCTGATTGTGTACAACAAGGTGGATTTGCTGCCGACCGACAAACAGCAGTTTGGCGCGATGCGTGACGCGCAGGGCAGGGTGGTGGCGGTGAAGATTTCCGCCACACAAGGCTTGGGTTTGGAGGGTTTGCGCGAGGCGATGCGGGCGCGGGTGCAGGCGGATTAATGGCAGGTTCGGGTTTGACCGATAAATCCGCTAGCGGCCGTCTGAAAAGTTGGACAATCCGATTGCCGGATTTGAATGGAAACGCCATTTGTTTGGATAAAAGAAAGGCCGTCTGAACAGTTCCGCCGACTTGCTGTAAATGCGCCGATAAATCGATCGAAGCGTTTTGGCAAGCCCGCCGGTGTTTTCAGACGGCTTAATCTTTATCAGGCGCTATTCAGCCTGCGTGGGAAGAAAGCTGCTTTTTCTTGCCACGATGCAGATTTTCATACATCACCCATACCATCAGGCTCAGGTAGCCGAGGCTGGAAATCACGCCGATTACGGCGAAGATGGGCATCAATCGGTCAATCATGATTTGCTCCGTTAAGTCAGAAAGTTTTCAATTATGTTTTATGCAGCCTGCGGCTGTCTTATCCCGTAGGTTTCCATGTGAAGCCGGAAATTTGACACAATTATGAAAGTAATGCGGGTGAGCGTCAATCCGCTCATCGGTAATTTACACCTTTTGTCGGCATTTTTGCGGCATGGGCGGCAAAATTGTTGCATATATGTGTCGGTTTTCAATACGCTTTGGCAGTTTTATGTTGTGTGGGTATCGATGCGGCTGCTTTGAACGGTTTTTGAAATCAAATAATTGTGATATTATTTTTTCTTGTTTATAGGGAGGATGATTCATGACTGAAGCGTATTGGATGGCTTTGGCGGGCGGGGTTTGCATCGGTTTGGCTGCGGCGCTGGTGTGGCGGCTGTATGGGCGGATTATGGGTGCCAGCGGCATTTTGGCAGGGGCGTTCGGGCTGCGGGGCGGCGAGCGTGCTTGGCGGGCGGCTTTTGTGGCCGGAGTGTTGCTGTCGCCGTGGCTTTATGCCGCCGCGTTCGGCATGCCTGAAGTGACGATGACCGACAATAAATGGCTGCTGCTGGCGGGCGGCCTGCTGGTGGGCTACGGCGTGCGCCTCGGTTCGGGCTGCACCAGCGGCCACGGCGTGTGCGGTTTGGGGCGGCTTTCCAAACGCTCGGCGGCATCGGTGGCGGTGTTTATGCTGTTTGGCTTTGTCACCGTATTTGTGTTGAAGCATGTGGCGGGAGCGGCGTGATGAAAGTCGGCATGTTTTTCTTGGGCGTGTTGTTCGGCTTCGGCTTGCTGGTGTCGGGTATGGCCAACCCGCAGAAAGTGCAGAATTTTCTCGATATTTTCGGCACGTGGGATGCTTCGCTGGCGTTTGTGATGGGTGGCGCGGTGTGGGTGACGCTGTGGGGGTTTGCGCGACCAAAGAAAAAGGCCGACAAACCGCTGCGCGCCGACGGCTTTCATGCGCCCGCAGCCAAACAAATCGACCGCAGGCTGCTGGCCGGTGCGGCTTTGTTCGGCATCGGCTGGGGCTTGGTGGGTGTGTGCCCGGGGCCTGCGCTGGTGCTCACCGGCATGTTGCGCGGCGAGATGCTGTGGTTTATGGCGGCAATGCTGGCAGGAATGTGGCTGTTTTCCTTGCAAAACAGGCATTAAGTGGCGTAAATTAGGCATAAGAGCAAAGGAGGGTCGAACGATGAAGAATATAATGCCGAAAATTTTAGCTTGCGCTGCCGTGCTTGCGCTGACTGCCTGCGCCACCACGCCCGAGCAGAAAGCCGAACGGGCGGCGGCGCAGAAGCGGTATGAACAAAACCTGCAAGTGGCGCTGGCGGGGCAGTGCGATCAGGAAACTGCCGAATTGATGCGCCGCCAGTTTAATCCGCCGGAAAGCCAAACCGAAAAAGAGCGGCAGGCATTCCGTTTGAAATACGTGGATAAAGTGGCCGACCCGATGTTTCAAGCCTGCTACAAAATGGCCTGGCAAAATTATATTTCGCAGCAGCGCCTGCGCGAGATGCGCTATTACTATGATGACTGGGACGATTTCTATTATCCGTTCCGTCGCCCGTTCCGCCGACATTGGTGGTAGGATGCGGTTAACAGTTTTTCAGACGGCCTTTAATTGAATGAGGCCGTCTGAATGCTTTTTTATCACACCGTCAAATCATTATGCCGAAAATTTTCATCACTTTTTTCATGTTGTGTATCAGTGCCTTTGGTTTCGCCAAAGGCGCGCCCGAAGCCGACACGTTTCTTTGGAAAATCAGCAAGCAAGGCCGCCCCGATTCGTGGCTGCTGGGCACGGTGCATGTGGGCAAAGTCGGCAGCAGCCTGCCTGCCGCATACCGCGAAACCCTAAACCGCGCGGCGCAATTGGTGGTGGAATCGAATGCCGATGAATTGGAACAGCCGCAACACGCCGCCGATGCCGCCAAAATGGTGCAATTGATGGCCGACACGCGCACGCTCAACCAATCGCTCGGCCGCGTGCGCGTGTTTGCCTTGCAGCGGATATTGGCGCAGGGGAACGAAGCGCTGCCGGTTGACGGCGACAGCAAAATCAAGCCGTGGGCGCTGTGGCTGTCGGCGCAGAGCCTGTATTCGCCCAAGGGTTATTCGTATCGATACGGCATCGACAACTTATTGATTCAACAGGCGCAACAGCAGCAAAAGTCGATTGTGGCGCTGGAGCGTATCGAGCCGATGTATTATATGCAGGCGATTCCGGAGGCCAATATCCGCCGCAGCCTCGATCGGATGATTGTGCAACACAAGCAGATTCTGGCCGACCAAAAAAGCATGCTGGCCGACTATCACGCGCAGCGTGCACGCGCGTTGTGGCGCGACATTGCCGACCCTGCCGAGCAGCTGAAATACCTGCCCAAACAAGACCATGCGTTTTGGCAGCAATTTATGTATGACAAATTGTTGGTCGAGCGCAACCAGCAATGGCTGCCGAAGCTGGTGGAAATATTGCCGCAGCAGTCAACTTTGGTGGCGGTGGGCGCGGCGCATCTGTTTGGCGAACAGGGTTTGATTGTGCGGCTGCGGCAGGTGGGCTATGAGATAACGCCGGTGTTGCCCGCATCAAATTGACCGTTACCGCAAAAAAGCGGATAATTTCAACCATCTGATTCACCATATTCTTTTTTCAGACGGCCTTTTATGTAAAGGCCGTCTGAAAGCATTTAACAGGGTTAAAACACACATGAAATCCCCCGAACTGCTCCTACCCGCCGGCGGCCTCGAACGCATGCGCGCCGCATTTGATTACGGCGCCGACGCCGTTTATGCCGGCTCGCCACGCTACTCGCTGCGCGCCCGTAACAACGAATTTGCCAAGCTCGACGTGCTCGAAACCGGCATCAGCGAAGCACACGCGCGCGGCAAAAAATTCTTCCTTACCGTGAACACCCTGCCGCACAACAGCAAGCTGAAAACCTTTATGGCCGACATGGAACCGCTGATTGCCATGCAGCCTGATGCGCTGATTATGGCCGACCCCGGCCTGATTATGAACGTGCGCGAAAAATGGCCGCATGTGCCGATTCACTTATCCGTGCAGGCCAACACCACCAACTGGTGGGGTGTGAAATTCTGGCAGAAAATGGGCGTGGAGCGCATTATTCTGTCGCGCGAATTGAGCATGGATGAAATCGCCGAAATCCGTCAAGAATGCCCCGATATCGAGCTGGAAGTGTTTGTACACGGCGCATTGTGCATCGCCTATTCGGGCCGTTGCCTGCTTTCCGGCTACTTCAACCACCGCGACCCCAACCAAGGCACCTGCACCAACGCCTGCCGCTGGGATTACAAAGTGCACGACAGCGAAACCGATGAAATGGGCGACGCCAAATTGCTGCAAGGCTTCGATTTCAACAAAGCGCAGGAAGAAGCCAACGCCGCTTTTGAAGGCATCAACGGCCAAGTCCGCCACCCCGCTGCCGATAAAGTATTCCTGATTGAAGAAGCCAACCGCCCCGGCGAAATGATGCCGATTATGGAAGACGAACACGGCACTTACATCATGAATTCCAAAGACTTGCGCGCCATCGAGCAAGTGGCCAAGCTGGCCGAAATCGGCGTCGACAGCCTCAAAGTGGAAGGCCGCACCAAATCGGTTTACTACGTTGCCCGTGTGGCGCAGGCTTACCGCAAAGCGATTGACGATGCCGTCGCCGGCCGCCCGTTTGACCTCGGCTTGCTGGCCGAGCTAGAAGGTCTCGCCAACCGCGGCTACACGCCCGGCTTTTTGGAGCGCCACCAAACCAAAGATTACCAAAACTACCTTTCCGGCCATTCGCTCGCCAAACAAAGCCAGTTTGTCGGCCAAGTAACCGAAATCGACGCTGAAGGCTGGGCAACGGTGGAAGTGAAAAACAAATTCAGCGTCGGCGACACCATCGAAGTCATCCATCCGAGCGGTAACCAAACCGTGGTGCTCGAAGCGATGACGCGCAAAGGTGAAGTGGTAGATGTTGCCCCCGGCAACGGCATCGAAGTGCGCATTCCCAATATGCAGGGTAAGGAAAAAGCGCTGTTGGCGCGGGTGATGAATCCTTAACCGTGTGATGCGGATTATGCAAACAGGCCGTCTGAAAGATTATTTCAGACGGCCTGAAACTTTTGCAAATTTGCTATTACATTTATTGTAAAACTATAGATCCCTGTCATTCCGGCGTAGGCCGGAATCCACACTCTGTTTAAAGATTCTTTCAACTTAATAAGTTAAGTCCGAAAAATGGATTCCGGCCTACGCCGGAATGACGGGTTTATGGGCTATTGCCAAAGGAAAATGTATTTTGCAAAGGTCTCGGCCTAAACAAACGGCAGCCCAAAGGCTGCCGTTTGTTTGATTAAAACAGTATCCGCTTAACGGTTGCCTGCAAAACGGGCGCGGGAGTTGTCTTGCGGGAATGTGTTGTATGCTGCGCCGTCGCGGTCGCCGTTGTAAGCAAATTTCACGCTGTCGTCGTCTTTGGCGGCGCGCAGTTGTTTGGTTTGCGGCACTTCCGTTACCACGGCAGACAAATCACCGTGCGGTTTGAAACCGTTGGGATAAATGTCGGTGGGGGCGCCGTTGGCGAAAGCAGAAGCGGCGGTCAGAGACAATGCGGCAGACAATACGATGTTTTTCATGATGGTTTCCTTCAAATCTTGTTGGGTGATAAAAAGCGCGGTGCGCTGTATTTTGTTTCGATGGATGCAGTTTACGGATAAGTGTGTTTGTAATAAAAATACATTTTATTAAAACATTCTTTCTTATCAGGAAAGATTAAGAAAGGTTAAGTAGTAAATAATAAGATTGAGGGAAACCATAAATCGGTAAAAGCAAGCATGTGGCCGTCTGAAAAAACAGCACGGTTTGGCAGAGAAAGCGTGGGCGGGTCAGGGTGATGTTGATTTGTATGCCGGGGTTTTCGCTTTCCGGCATCGACGAATTAGTAAAACAAGGCCGTCTGAAATAGGTGTTTCAAACAGTCTTTGGCTGCGGGTGGCCGGCAGTTGTTTGATTCCATGTAAAAACCGTTTCAGACGGCCTGATTGTGATTAAAATAAAGCCATCTACCATCCACCCGCATAACGCAAAGGAGCCGTCATGACGGCAAATCCCCCCTCCAAAGGCCTGACGATATTGGGCATCACCCTGGCTGTCGGCCTGATTGCCGCCGCGCTTGTGTTGGGCATGCAGTTTAAAAATTTCCGTCAGCCCGGCAGCATCACCGTTAAAGGGTTGGCTGAAAAATCCTATCAGGCCGATCGCGCCGAATGGCAGACCAGCGTGGCGGTGCACGGCGATACTTATGCGCAGGCGCTGGCGGGCTTGAAGGCTGCCGAGCCGGTGTTGGCGCGTTTTTTGGCAGAACAGGGTTTCAGCGGCGATGAAGTGCAGCGTTTCACCCCCATTATCGAGCCCGCCTACACCGACCTGCGCTTGGAAGACGGCAGCATGCGCCAAGTGCCAAACGGCTACAACGGCGAGCAGCGGCTGCTGGTGGTGAGCAGCAATCTGGCCGATATCCAAAAAGCGCAGCAGGCGATTTTGCAGTTGCGGGCGAGCAATGAAGCCGTGCGCTTCGAGCAGCCGCAATATCTGCTCGGTAATTTGGAAACCATCAAACACGCGCTGATTACCCAAGCCACGGAAGACGCACACAAGCGGGCGCAGGAATTTGCCAAGACCGGCGGCGCGGCGGTGGGCGCGATGCGTTCGGCTTCGCAAGGCTCGTTTAATATTTATGCCGACGGCGGCGAGGGCAGCAGCGATGATTACGGCGGCGTGTACGACAAAACCACCATCGGTAAAAACGTGCGCCTGGTGGTGACGATTGAATACGGCATTGATGCCAAATAATGTTTGAATGTAAACAGGCCGTCTGAAAGGTTTGCGGAAAGCTTGCGCAGCACTTGCGGTGAGCTTGTTTGAACCATTCAGACGGCCTGTTGATTTTTATCAAACAAAGTCGGCGGATGCGGCAGGGGGTTTGTCATTCGTCGGCAGAAAGCGGTATACTGAAACGGCATTTTCAAGAGATGCTGTTGTATTCTGGCTACGACAAGGAGACTGCCAATGCGTTTGAACCTGTTAACCGTCATGACCTTTTCCACTTTAATCGGCTTGGGTGCCTGCGAAAAAGAAGCCGCGCCGCCCGCCGCCCAGCAGGCCGCCGAACAAATTCCCGCTGCCGCTGCGCCAGCGCCAGTCCAACCGGTAGAATCCGTGCCGCCAGCCACCGCAACCGCACCCGGCTCGGGCAGCACCCTGATTCGCGAGCCGATAGCAGCCGCACAAGAGCAGCCGATGCAGGCCATTCAAACCAAAATGGGACCGAAAGGCTCAACTATGCACCTGATGTCGGCCAAAGTGACCGGCCAGATTCTGACCGTGGAATTCGTGATGGTGCCGCCGAAAAAAGAAGCCGGTAGCGGCTATGATTCGATTACTGTCCGATCCCCCCTGAAAAGCGCGAGCTATATTGACGATTCGACTGCCAAGAAAGTGGCGGTGTTGCAAGACGACAGCGGCGCGTATATGGCCAGCCCGCTCAACAGCGATGGCTCTCAAATTATGATGAGCGGCAACAGGCCGGTTCCGGCAAGCTTGAAATTCCCCGCCCCGCCGGAAAGCTCGCCTACCGTGAGCGTGAATTTAGCAGATATCGGCTCGTTTGACGGTGTGCCGGTCAGCCGTTGATGTATTTCAGACGGCCTCAAGCTTTAGGTTTGAGGCCGTCTGAATACAAAAGGAACCTGAAATAATGAAACCGAATTTGATGATTTGGCTGCTGCTGGTGTGGTTGGCAGCCTGCTCGCAAGAGCCTGCCGCGCCGCCGATGGCACCGCAAACTGCTGAAGCAGCATCTGCGCCAACTGCTCCGGCACCAAATGCTGCCCCGGCAAGCCCCGCCGCTTCCACGCCGATAAGCGAAACTTCTGCCCCGACAGCCGCACAGGGAAGCAGTTTGAGCACGATGGGCAGCAGCTTGTCGGCAGCAGGCAGCAATTTGGGCGCACAGCAAAACGAGTTCAACATTGAAATCAACCTGTCGTCAGATGTATTGTTTGATTTCGATAAAGCCGAACTGAAGCCCGAAGCCGATTCCGAGCTGGAAAAAGCCGCCGAAGTCATCCGTGAAAAAGGCAAGGGCACGATTTTGATTGTCGGCCACACCGACAGCAAAGGCGGCGATGCCTACAACAAAAAGCTGTCGTTGGCGCGCGCAGAAGCGGTGAAAAACTGGTTTGAAGCCCGCGGCCTGCAACAAGATTATCAAACCGACGGCCAAGGTGCTACTCGACCCATTGCGCCGAACAGCAATGCCGACGGCAGCGATAATCCCGAAGGCCGCGCCAAAAACCGACGCGTGGAAATTGTGATTAACAAAACCAAAACCTTGGGTGAATGAAGCCTGATTGTTGAAAAGGCCGTCTGAACGCAATGCTTTCAGACGGCCTTTCATTTCAGACGGCCTTTCGTTCAGACGGCCTTTCGTTCAGACGGCCTTTTGTTACCGATGTTTACCCCAGCAAACTACTGAAA
>CAYVIS010000082.1:0-8747 GCA_964451565.1 uncultured Neisseria sp. | reverse complement strand
TTGCAGGCTTATTTTTCTCAATCTGTTGTGTAAACAACGCGGTTATTTCCTACAACTTAAAACCTTTGCATCACAGTAACCTTACCCACACCCAGCCTGCCCGCTGGCGCAGCCGAACGGAGCGGGATTTTTGCGGAGAAAAAGGCTTTGTCGGAGCGTAGCGACTCAAAGCCGCCGCAAAAAGCCCGCGCAGTGAGGGAAGTTTGGCGTAGCCAAACCTGCAACCGCGGCCGCCTTTCTTTTGCCTACTTTTCTCACCGTAGGTGCTCTTTGAGTAGGCGGAGCAAAGAAAAGTAGGTGGCCGCGCGGCCATGAAGCGCAAACGTGATGCGGGTAGAAATTTTTGCTTTCTAGTAAACCGTATGCGGAACAGAAATCGCTTTAATGTTTCAGACGGCCTGCTCCGGAATGACGGGTGTAGTAACGGTGACAAAAAACAGTTTTCCCACCCCACCCCCAATCTTCTTGTAAAATAACCATTTCCCGTTTCAGACGGCCTCCCCCCATGACCGACACCGCTCAAATCATCACCAGCTACGGCCGCCGCTACATTGTGCGCACGCCCGACGGCCAAACGTTCGACGCTACCACTCGCAAAAAGCGCGTCGATTTCGCCTGCGGCGACGAAGTGCACATCAGCCCCATCAACGCCGAGCAAGTGGTGATTGAAGATTATCTGCCGCGCCAAAGCCTGCTCTACCGGCAGGACAGCTGGAAAACCAAGCTGATTGCCGCCAATGTGAGCCAACTGCTCATCGTCATGGCCGCCGTGCCCAGCCCCAGCGAAATGCTGCTGCAACGCGCGCTGCTGGCCGCCGAAGCCGCCGACATTCAGGTGGTGATTGTGCTCAACAAGGCCGACTTGCCCGAAACCGCTTCGTGGCGCGAAAAACTGAAATTTTACGAAAGCCTCGGCTACCGCGTCGCCAGCGTCAACGCATTGGAAAACGCCGATACACTCAAGCCGCTGCTGCAAGGGCACACCAATATTTTTCTCGGCCAAAGCGGCATGGGTAAATCTACTCTCACCAACGCGCTGCTCGGCGAAGAGGTGGCGCGCACCAACACCCATTCCGCCGCGCTTGATTCCGGCCGCCATACCACCACCCACGCGCAACTGTATGATTTAGATGCCGAAACCAAGCTCATCGATTCCCCCGGCCTGCAAGAATTCGGCCTGCACCACCTCGATGCCGCCGATTTGCTGCGCTATTTCCCCGACCTGCGCGAGTTGGCCGGACAATGCCGTTTCCACAATTGCACCCACCGCGCCGAGCCCAACTGCGCCGTCAAAGCCGCCGCTGAAGCAGGCAACGTACGCCCCGAGCGGGTGGCGTTTTTGCAGCGCATCACCGACGAATTGTTGCGTTGAACCAGTGTTATGTCACATCAATACTAAGGCCGTCTGAAAACAGGTTTTTCAGACGGCCTGTCTGCATTTGCTTTTATTAATACTTTTCAGGTATGACAAAAATACTCAAACAGTTTTAGACGCTTGCGCCGTTTTCCCTTATGTTGGCACCACACCCATATGATAACAGTTTGTCTATCAAGGCAAACCAAGAGGAGAACACAAAATGCGAGAACTGAATGTCAACCTGCTGATCGACCATGCAAAGTTTACCCCTTTGCATTGGCGCATACTTTTTTGGTGTACTTTAATCATTATTTTTGATGGTTATGACTTGGTGATTTACGGCGTGGTGCTGCCGATTCTGATGAAAGAATGGAATCTGGATCCGGTAACCGCCGGATTATTGGGCAGTAGTGCCTTATTCGGCATGATGATCGGCGCGATGGCGCTGGGCACCTTGTCGGACAAACTCGGGCGCAAGAAGATGATTGTATTGTGCATCATATTATTCAGCGGCTTTACTGTGCTCAACGGCTTTGCGCAAACGCCGACCCAATTTGCGGTAATGCGCTTTATTGCCGGGCTGGGCATCGGCGGGGTGATGCCGAATGTGGTGGCCTTGATGAGCGAATATTCGCCCCGCCGCATCCGCAGCACGCTGGTGGCGGTGATGTTCAGCGGCTATGGCGTGGGCGGCATGATGTCGGCGGGCTTGGGGATTTGGATTGTGCCCAATTTTGGCTGGCAGGTGATGTTTTACTTGGCGGTGATTCCCTTGCTGCTGTTGCCGCTGATTATCAAAATGTTGCCCGACTCTGTGGCGTTTATGCTGAAAAACGGCCAAACCGAACAAGCCCGCAAGGTGATGCGCGAATTAGTGCCGTCTGAAAATATCGGCGATGAAGACAAGCTGGTGCTGCCTGAAGCGGTGCAGACCAAGGCCAAAATCAGCGATTTGGTGAAAGAACACCGCTTGGGCAGCACGTTGAGCTTTTGGTGTGCGTTTTTCATGTGCTTGCTGATGGTGTATGCGCTCGGCTCGTGGCTGCCCAAACTGATGACGATGGCGGGTTATGGCCTAAGCTCCAGCCTGATGTTTCTGCTGGCGCTCAATATCGGCGGCATCATTGGTGCCATCAGCGGCGGTTGGCTATCAGACCGCTTTCACCCCAAACCGGTATTGGTGGTGTTTTTCCTCTTCGGTGCGGCATCCATCAGCTTATTGGGTTTCAATAATCCGCAAGCGGTGCTGTATCTGTTGGTGACTGTTGCGGGTGCGGCCACAATCGGTTCGCAAATTTTGCTGTATGCCTATGTGGCACAGTTTTACCCCACGGCCATCCGCTCCACCGGCTTGGGCTGGGCTTCGGGCGTGGGGCGAACCGGCGCGATTATCGGCCCGATGCTCGGCGGCACACTGCTGGCAATGGCCTTGCCGCACCAGATGAACTTCATCGCCTTTGCCATCCCCGGCTTGGTGGCGGCGCTGGCGATTGCGCTGGTGAGCAAAAAACATGCCGCGACTTGATTCGATGATTTGATAAGCAGCACAAGGCCGTCTGAAAGCAGGATTTCAGACGGCCTAAACTTTGCAAAATACCCTGTTGTCGCTCCTGCGCAGGCAGAAGCACAGTCTGAAGCACCGCTTCAGCTGTCTGCCAAACAGCAGCAGTCAAACAAAACCGAAACATTTTATCGTTAATCAATTGTTGTCTGAGGTTTAACCACAAGCAAAGCGCGGCTTTGCTCTGGGCTCCTGCCTGCGCAGGAGCGACGGGTATTTTACAAAAGCGCCGGCCTGTTTTTCTGCATTCAACACTCACAACACCTCGCGCCGGTAAGGAATGCCTTCGGTGTCGTAAATGCGGTAAATCACGTTGAGAATGGTTTTCAGATTATCGGAAGGGTCCATATTGCGGATGCTCATGATGATGGGCGACACCAGATTTTCCTGCAACGCCATGTATTGCACATCGTTGCGGCGCAGGCCGTAAAGGCTGGCCGGCACAATCGACACGCCTTCGCCCGCCGCCACCATGCCCAACGCAATTTGCAGTTCGCGCACTTCAAGAATATGGGCGGGTTTGAGTGCGTAGTCGGCGAAAATCGACAACACTTGGTCGGCAAAGCTCGGGCGTGGTTGGGCGGGATACACCACCAGCGTGTCTTCCACCAAATCCACCAGCGCAATCTGGCTGTGTTTCTGCGTAAGCACATGGCCGTTGGGCAGCGCCGCCATCAGCTTCTCTTCGCGCAATAAAATGCGGCGGATGGCGGCATCTTCAATGCGCAGCCGCCCGAAGCCGACATCAATCTTGCCTGCTTTAAGCGCTTCCAATTGCTGTATCGAATTCATTTCGTGCCAGCTCACGCTCACTTCGGGCGCTTCTTCTTTGAATTTGCGGATGATTTCCGGCAAAAAGCCATACAGCGTAGAGGCCACATAACCCACGCGCAGGGTTTCCTGAATGTGGCCGATGCGGCGGGTCATGGTTTTTACATCGTTGGCTTTGGCCAGCATCTGGGTGGCGTGGGCGTAGAGGAATTCGCCTGCTTCGGTGAGTGTGAGCGGGCGCGCGCCGGGCACAAACAGCGCCACGCCCAATTCTTCTTCCAATTGGCGCACTTGGCGGCTCAAGGGCGGCTGGGCGATAAACAGCTTTTCGGCGGCGCGGGTGAAGTTGCGCTCGTCGGCCACGGTCACGAAATAGCGTAAATGTCGCAGCTCCATATTCATACCTTTAGAGTATCAAAAAAATACCAAATCCGTTTTGGACACACTTTTCAAGTTGGATTATTGTATCTCAAAAGCTGGTTAAACCCATATTGTTTTGATGACGCGAAAGCCCGAACCATGATTCATTCGATTGAAACCCTGCTCGTTGACGTTCCCACCATCCGGCCGCACAAGCTGTCGATGGCCACCATGAACACGCAAACGCTGGTGTTGGTGCGGATGCGTTTTTCAGACGGCATCGAATCTTGGGGCGAAGCCACCACCATCGGCGGCCTCAGCTACGGCAGCGAAAGCCCCGAGAGCATCAAAACCAATATCGACACCTATCTCGCCCCCGCGCTGTTGGCCGCGCGTCCGGCCAATGCCGCGCAAGCCATGCGGTTGTTGAACAAAACCGCGCAGGGCAACCGCTTTGCCAAATGCGCGCTGGAAACGGCGCTGCTGGATGCACAAGGGCAGCGTTTGGGCGTGCCGGTGAGCGAATTGCTGGGCGGTCGTGTGCGCAACAGCCTGCCGGTGGCGTGGACTCTGGCCAGCGGCGACACCGCCCGCGACATCGCCGAAGCCGAACAGATGCTGGCCGCGCGCCGCCACAATATTTTCAAGCTCAAAATCGGCTTGCGGCCGGTGGCCGAAGATGTGGCACATGTGATTGCCATCAAACAGGCTTTGGGCGATAAAGTGAGCGTGCGCGTGGACGTGAATCAGGCGTGGAGTGAGTGTGAGGCGGTGGCCGGCATTGCCGCGTTGCAAGCGGGCGGCATCGATTTGATTGAGCAGCCGGTGGCGGCGTGCAACCGCGACGCGCTGGCACGATTGGCCAAGCGTTTCGATGTGGCGGTGATGGCAGATGAAGTATTGCACGGCCCGCACGATGCGCTCGATTTAATCAAACGCACGGCGGCAGACGTGTATGCCGTGAAAATCAATCAATCCGGCGGTTTGCGCCAAGCCTGCTTGGTCGGCCAACTGGCTTCGCTGGCAGGCATCGGCCTCTACGGCGGCACCATGCTCGAAGGCGCGGTGGGCACAGCCGCTTCGGCGCAGGTGTTTGCCACCTTTGATGCGCTTGAATTCGGCACCGAATTGTTCGGACCGCTGCTGCTCACCGAAGAAATTCTGACCGAGCCGCTGCAATACCGTGATTTTGAATTACAAATACCCGATGTACCCGGCTTGGGCATCCGCCTCGACACCGACAAAATAGAGGCTATGCGCCGCCGCTGAACACAATAAAAAATACACGATAAGTGGATAACCATACCCAAACTAGGCAGCAATGCCGTAACAGGTATCAGTTAATTCACAATACAAAGGAGAAAGACCATGTTGTTTCATGTTCGTATGGACGTTAATCTACCAAAAGACATGCCGTCTGAAACCGCAGAGCGCATCAAAGCTGAAGAAAAAGCCTATTTCCAAACCCTGCAACAGAGCGGCAAATGGCGGCATATCTGGCGCATTGTCGGCCAATATTCCAACATCAGCATTTTCGATGTGGCCGACAACGAAGAGCTGCACCGCCTGTTGTCTTCATTACCGCTGTTTCCCTATATGCACATCGAAGTCACGGCGCTTTGCCGCCACCCTTCATCGCTGCATGACGACGATCGTTAACCCGCAATCCTTTCAGACGGCCTGAACCCCGTTCAAGCCATGAAAACCGTGCTGCCCATGCGCCGCACAGCCTTTCTGCACCTCAAAAAAAACCGACAACACCAAGGAGAAACACCATGAACCACCAACAAATCGAGCAATTGGTTAAAAGCTTCAACGTGGACACCGCCAAAGGCGAAGTCAATCCGCGTGTTCAAGAAGTAACCGTGCGCCTTGTCACCGACCTGTTCAAAGCCATCGAAGATCTCGACCTGACCCCGCACGAAGTGTGGAAAGGCATGGAATTTCTGATTGATGCCGCCAAAGCCAACGAAATCGGCCTGTTTGCCGCCGGTTTGGGTTTGGAGCGCTTCATCGACATCCGCGCCGACGAAGCCGAAGAAAAAGCCGGTCTCAGCGGCGGCACCCCGCGCACCATCGAAGGCCCGCTGTATGTATACGGCGCGCCCGAAAGTACCGGTTTTGCCCGCATGGACGACGGCGCAGAATCGGCGCACGCCAAACCGATGATTCTGGAAGGTACGGTTTACGATGCCGACGGCAAACCGGTGCCGAACGCCAAAGTGGAAGTGTGGCATGCCAACACGCTGGGCAACTACTCGTTTTTCGACAAAACCCAATCCGATTTCAACCACCGCCGCACCATCATCACCGATGAAAACGGCCACTACAAAGCCCAATCCATCGTGCCCAACGGCTACGGCTGCCCGCCCGACGGCTACACCCAGGCACTGCTGAACCAGCTCGGCCGCCACGGCCGCCGCCCCGCACACGTTCACTATTTCGTCACCGCCGACGGCCACCGCAAGCTGACCACCCAAATCAACATCGACGGCGACTAATACCTGTGGGACGACTTCGCATTTGCCAGTCGTGAAGGCTTGGTGCCGCCGGTAGAAGAAGTGAGCGACGCCGCTGCCATCGCCGCACAAGGCCTCGACAAGCCTTATGCCCACATCGTGTTCGACATCCATCTGCTGCCCGAAGCCGCGGGCGTGTTTGAAGCCGAAAACGAGCGCCGCCGCGCCTCTGCCTAATCGCTGTTTTCAGACGGCCTTGAAGCAATATGAGGCCGTCTGAAACCCACCAGGAGCACACCATGATTCCCATCCACACCGAAAAAAAACGCCTCGACGATTTTCTGATTGAAGACCACGAAAGCGGCGATTACCGCCTGCACCGCAGCGCCTTCACCGATGAAGAGCTGTTTGAGCTGGAAATGAAACACATTTTCGAGGGCAACTGGATTTACCTCGCCCACGAAACCCAAATTCCCAACATCAACGATTATTACACCACCCACATCGGCCGCCAGCCGATTGTGATCGCCCGCAACCGCCAAGGCGAATTGAATGCCTTTATCAACGCCTGCACCCACCGTGGCGCACAATTATGCCGCTTCAAAAAAGGCAACAAAGCCACCTACACCTGCCCGTTTCACGGCTGGACCTTCAACAACAGCGGCAAACTTTTGAAAGTGAAAGACCCCGACGAAGCCGGCTACCCCGAATGCTTCAACAAAGAAGGCTCGCACGATTTGAAAAAAGTGGCGCGCTTTGAAAACTATCGCGGCTTTCTCTTCGGCAGCATCAACCCCGATGTGGCGCCTTTGAGCGAATTCTTAGGCGAAGCAGCCAAAATCATCGACATGATTGTGGACCAATCCGCCGACGGGCTGGAAGTGTTGCGCGGCTCCTCCACTTATACCTTCAACGGCAACTGGAAGCTGCAAGCCGAAAACGGCGCCGACGGCTACCACGTTTCCGCCGTGCACTGGAATTACGCCGCCACCACCCAACACCGCAAAGAAGTGCAGGCCGCCGACAACATCCGCGCCATGAGCGCCGGCAGCTGGGCCAAACAAGGCGGCGGTTTTTATTCGTTTGAAAACGGCCACATGCTGTTGTGGACCAACTGGGCCAACCCCGAAGACCGCCCCAATTGGGACAAACGCGAAGCCTATGCCGAGCAATTCGGCCAAGCCACCGCCGATTGGATGGTGCAGCGCTCACGCAATTTATGCCTTTACCCGAATGTGTATCTGATGGATCAATTCGGCTCGCAAATCCGCCTGCTGCGCCCGCTCTCGGTAGACAAAACCGAAGTCACGATTTACTGCATCGCCCCCAAAGGCGAATCCGACGAAGCACGCGCCCACCGCATCCGCCAATACGAAGATTTCTTCAACGTGAGCGGCATGGCCACGCCCGATGATTTGGAAGAATTCCGCTCCTGCCAAGAAGGCTACAACGGCATCGCGCTGGAATGGAACGATATGTGCCGCGGCGCCACCCATTGGATCGAAGGTGCCGACCAAGCCGCCGCCGACATCGGCCTCAAGCCGTTGCTCTCGGGCGTAAAAACCGAAGACGAAGGCCTCTACACCGTGCAACACCGCTACTGGCTGCAAGAAATGAAAAAAGCCGTGGCCGACCAAGGAGCAGAAAAATGAGCCGCATCGAACAAATCAGCCAATTTCTCTACCGCGAAGCCCGCTATCTCGACGACAAACAATGGGAAAAATGGCTGGCCTGCTACCACCCGCAAGCTTCTTTCTGGATGCCGAGCTGGGACGACGACGGCAGCTTGGTCACCGACCCGCAGCGCGAAATCTCACTGATTTATTATCCCGACCGCCAAGGCTTGGAAGATCGTGTGTTCCGCATCGAAACCGAACGCTCCAGCGCCACCATTCCCGACACCCGCACCTCGCACAACATCAGCAATGTCGAGATTACGGCGGAAGAGGGCGACAAGCTGACCGTGCGCTTCAACTGGCTCACCTTCAGCTTCCGCTACCACACCACCAACACCTATTACGGCTGCTCGGAATACGATTTGGATTTATCGGGCGACGCGCCGCTGATTACGCGCAAATATGTGGTGTTGAAAAATGATTACATCAACCAACTGATTGATGTGTATCACGTTTGATCAAGCCTGTCTGAAAGGGATTGGCGGGAAAACCAAACCAGCTTGAGACCTTTGCAAAAATGATACCCGTCGCTCCTGCGCAGGCAGGAGCCTAGGGCAAAGCCG
>CAYVIS010000081.1:0-8789 GCA_964451565.1 uncultured Neisseria sp. | reverse complement strand
AGCGCCTGAAAAAATTCGACATCGACCCCGAAAAAGGCCGCGTCAACGAAGCCAACCTGCGCCGCATGTATCACAGCGGCGGCCAGGCTCAAAAAGATGCCGTGACCATTATCTGCATGTCGCAACAATGTTCGCAAAAAGAAGCGCACGCGTTTTTTAAAAACCGTCCGACCCGTCAGCAGCAGATGCAGCAGATGCGCGAAATGCAGAAGGGCATCCGCCCGCAGCGCCCTCGCCGCTGATAGCTTGTTTGTGTGTTGCAAGGCCGTCTGAAAGGTTTCAGACGGCCTTTGTGGTTGTCGGGCAGGGGTTTTGGCACGTGCGGCCTGCAAGCCGCAGGCGTTTGGTTTATAATAACGGCTTTTTCCGCCTGCCGAATATTTTCATGAAAACCGTTGAAAAAAATGTGTTGGTCTTGCACAGCGCCGAACAGATGTTCGAGCTGGTCGATAAGGTCGAGGATTACCCGCAATTTTTGCCCTGGTACAGCAAAACCGAAATCATCGAACGCAGCGGCGATGAGCTGAAGGCGCGCCTGTATATGGACTACATGCGCGTGCAGCAATCGTTTGCTACCCACAACCACAACATCCCCGGCCGCGAAATCCGCATGCATCTGCTCGAAGGGCCGTTTAAAACTCTCAGCGGCACTTGGCAATTTATTCCGCTGGGCGATGATGCTTGCAAAATCGAATTCAAACTGCAATACGATTTCGCCAGCAGCTTGTTGTCGGCGCTGATTTCGCCGGTGTTCAGCCATTTGAGCAGCACATTGGTGGATGCGTTTGTGAAAGAGGCAGACCGCCGCTATGGTTAAGATTGAAGTGGCTTACGGTACGGCGCAACGGCAGTTTCTGCAGGTATTGGAAGTGGACGAGGGCACGACCGCGCGTGAAGCGGTGGCCTTGAGCGGCGTGCAGGCCGAGTTTCCCGATGCCGATTTGCGCCATGCCAAACTGGGCATTTTCGGCAAGGTGGTGAAAGACGATACCGTGTTGCGCGACAAAGACCGCGTGGAAATCTACCGCTCCTTGCTGATTGACCCGAAAGAAGCACGCCGTTTGCGGGTGCAGTCGAAAACAGAAGAATAGGAAAACAGGCCGTCTGAAATCATTCAGACGGCCTCATGCAGAGAACAATATGTCAGCAATCAAATTAATCGTCGGCCTCGGCAATCCGGGCAAAGAATACGAGCAAACCCGCCACAATGCGGGCTTTTGGCTTTTGGACGAACTGGCTTGGCAATGGAAGGCCACGTTTAAAGAAGAAAAGAAATTCTTCGGCGAAGTGGCGCGTGTTGCCCGCCCCGAAGGCGATGTGTGGCTGCTGAAACCGACCACGTTTATGAACCGATCCGGTCAGGCGGTGGCGGCATTGGCGCAGTTTTACAAAATCAAGCCCGAAGAAATCATGTTGGTGCACGATGAGCTGGATATCGACTGCGGCCGCATCAAATTCAAACTCGGCGGCGGCAACGGCGGCCACAACGGCCTGAAAGACACGCAGGCGCGGCTGGGCACGCCCAATTTCTACCGCCTGCGTTTGGGCATCGGCCATCCGGGCGACAAAGCGCTGGTGGTGGGCTATGTGTTGAACAAACCGAGCGCGGACGACCGTCAGAAAATCGACGACAGCATCAATAAATCGCTGCAAAGTTTGCCCAAGCTGTTGGCGGGTGAATTTGAAGATGCAATGCGCGAATTGCACAGCAAATAATGCAGAGGCCGAGGCCTTTGGCAAAATACATTATTCCTTGAAAATAGCCAATAAACCCGTCATTCCGGCGCAGGCCGGAATCCAGCTACCGAAATTCAGCTTGTTGATTTTAAAGCAGCTTCAAGCGGAAAATGGATTCCGGCCTGCGCCGGAATGACGGAATTGAGTGATTTGGCGATGATTCAAGTAGTCATTTTGCAAAGGTCTCAGGCCGTCTGAATGATTCGGCAAGCGCATTAATCGTTCAGACGGCCTATTTTCATTTTTTCCCTTATTGATATGCAAACCATGGAATCCAAAAAAGACCCGCTCGGCTCCGGCTGGATGGTGATTGCCGCGTTGTGTTTCACCCTGATGAATTTGTGGGTGAAAGAAGCGGGCAACCGTTTTACGCTCAGTTCGGGCGAGCTGGTGTTTTGGCGCATGAGTTTTGCTGCTGTGTTTCTCGGCATGATGGCCAAAGCACAGGGTAAAACTTTTGTTACGCCATATTGGAAAGCGCACCTGAGCCGCAGCGTGTCGGGCACTTTGGGGATGTTGTGCATTTTTTATGCGGTGGTGCATCTGCCGCTGGCCACGGGCGTAACGCTCGGCTACACCTCGTCGATTTTTCTGGCGGTATTGTCGATTGTCGTCTTGCGTGAAAAACTTTCGTTATACAAGCAAATCATGGTGGTGCTGGGTTTTGTCGGCGTGATGGTGCTGCTGAGGCCTTCGATTGGTGGTGGGCAGGAATGGGCGGCATTGGTGGGCTTGTGTGGCGGTTTGCTAGCCGGCTGGGCGTATATGCAGGTGCGTGAATTGTCGCTTTTGGGCGAACCGGGCTGGCGGGTGGTGTTTTATTTGTCGGTGGTGGGTATGGTGCTGGGGGCAATATGGGCCACGATAACCGGTTGGCATTCATTAAGTTTGCAGGTGTTGCCATATCTGTTCGGCATCGGCGCTTCAGCATTAGTAGCGCAGTTGTGCTTGACGCGGGCGTATAAAGTGGGAGACAAGCTGACGGTGGCGGCGCTGTCTTATCTGACGGTGGTATTTTCTACCTTGGCGGGCATGTGGCTGCTGGGCGACGAAATCACTTGGCAAGAAACGCTCGGTATGGGTATGATTGTTGCCAGTGGTATTTTAAGCGGCTGGAACCCGCGCAGCGTGTTCAACAAGCGGGGCCGCTGATATTAAAAGCAACGGTATCCGAATAAGAAAAGGGAGTAACACCATGATTTCCATCAGAGAGCAGTCTTACGGCCTCAATGTGGCTCTGTATAACGAATTTACCTTGGAAGATTTTCAGGAATTTGAAACGGCGGCGCTCAAATGCACGCAAGCGGTGCACCGTCCGGATATGCTGTTGGATTTGTCGCTGCTGAAAGACTTTACGCTGGATATGGCGGTGGAGCAGTTGAAATTTATGAGCGAGCACGAGGATGATTTCGGCCGCATTGCGATTGTGGTTGATGATGTGTGGATTAAACTTGCGGCGCGGCTGTCGAGCCTGATGACGCAGCAGCGTCCGAAATATTTTGACGAAGTGGCCGAAGCACAGGCTTGGTTGCTGGAAGCGCGTTCGGAATAACTGTAAAGTTTTCAGACGGCCTCGTTGTGGGAGAAGGCCGTCTGAAAGAAAAAAACGACTGCACACACAGTGCAGTCGTTTTTTAGCAGCGTCAATCTTGCTTAGTGGGTGCCCACTTTGATTTTCTGCCACAGATTCACGGTGAGTTTTTTCGCATCATCGCCCATTTGCGGCATCACGAAACCGTCTTTCATGTCTTGCTCGTTCGGGAAAATCGAACGGGTGGCCACCAGCGCGGCGTCCATTTTGTCGCGTGCGGGCAGGCTGGCGGGCGCGAAGGTGACGAAATTGCCGTTTTTGGCCGCCACATCGGCATCCAGCGTGTAGTTGATGTATTTGTGCGCGTTGGCTACGTTTTTGGCATCCGCCGGAATCAGCCAAGATTCAATCCAGAAGCCCATACCTTTCGGCGTCAATACTTCGATGCCGACGTTGTTTTTCACTTCTTCCGAACGCTGTTTGGCCATGTTCAAGTCGCCGCCGTTGCCCGCCGCCAAGCACACGTCGCCGCGTGCCAATTCGTCAATCACGGAGGGGCTGAAACGCTTCACGTCGGGGCGAACGGCCTGCAGCATTTCGGCTGCGGCTTTGATGTCGTCGGCATTGGTACCTTTGGGGTCTTTACCCAAATAGTTCAGCGCAATCGGGAACATTTCGCTGGGGGTGTCCCACAGGGCGATGCCGCAGCCTTTGAGTTTGGCGGTGTATTCGGGTTTGAACAATAAGTCCCAACCGTTTTCCGGCAGTTCGCCGCCCAAGGCTTCTTTGCCTTTGGCGGTGATGGCCAGCGTGTTGACGCCGGAGAAGTAGGGCACGGCGTATTCGTTGCCCGGGTCGGCGCTTTCCAGCATTTTCAGCAGCTCGGGATCGATGTTTTGATAATTGGGAATCAGTTCTTTATTGACTTTCTGATAAGCACCGGCACCGATTTGGCGCGGCAGGAAGGCGATGCCCGGCACCACCAAATCATAGCCTGATTTGCCGGTGAGCACTTTGGCTTCCAGCGTTTCGTTGTTTTCATACAGATCGTAGGTGAGCTTCAGGTTGTTGGCTTGTTTGAAGTCTTCAACCGTGCTTTCGTCTACATAGTTGGACCAGTTGTAGATATTGAGTGTGTCGGTTGCGGGCAGGCCGTCTGTATTGGCAGCAGTGGCCGCTGAGGCGGCACCGGTATTTGCTTGAGGTTGGGCGGGTTGCTGCTCGTTTTGGCCGCCGCAGGCTGCAAGGGCAAGAGCTGCGAGAACGGCTGATACTGATTTTTTCATACGGGTTGTTTTCCTGATGAAATGGTTGGGTAAAATAAACAGCCGCACGCCCCACACAAACCCCGGCGGCGGCCTGAACGCATTGTAATGTATGCGTGATAAAAATCAAAGTGATATGCATGAATCGGCGGCCGTCTGAACAGCAGTCAGGCCGTCTGAAAGGGGAACGGCGGTTTTGAATGTGGTTTTCAGGCCAAATTTATGGTGCTGCGGTGCAGATTTATGTTGAAACTACTTGCACAGTGTGGTTTTAATCTTTAAAATTGCCCGTTTACGAAATTTGATTCTTATCAGGAGATAACCGATATGGCCAATAGCGCACAAGCCCGCAAACGTGCCCGCCAAGCAATTAAAAACCGCGCCCACAACGCCAGCCTGCGTACGGCATTCCGTACTGCAGTTAAAAAGGTGTTGAAAGCTGTTGAAACCGGCGACAAAGCAGCCGCTCAAGAAGTTTACCGCGATTCAGTTAAAGTGATGGACCGCATTGCCGACAAAGGCGTGTTCCACAAAAACAAAGCGGCTCGTCATAAAAGCCGTTTGTCTGCCAAAATCAAAGCACTTGCTTAATTTTTAGCAGTTAAGCCCGTGGCATTAGGATGCCCTCAGAGATGACACAGGTTGGTTTTCTCTGGGGGCATCGGTTTGTTGTAGTGCCGCTCTTTTTACTGCGATGCGTGAATGCCGACTTCAGGCCGTCTGAAACGTGGTGTGCCGGGTTTTACCGTTTTCCATTTATCCGCAGGGTGAAATGATGCTGAAACAGAATGTGATGATTTTCGGTGCCGTTTTGGCAGCCGGAGTGCCGTTGGCGGCGCAAGCCCAAACCGATGCGGCCTTGCAGTGTACGCTGGTGCAGGATAATGCTATGCGCTTGGCGTGTTTCGATAAGGTGTATGCGGCGCATTTCCCACCGCAGAATCCGCCCGCAGCAGCAGCCGTCGGTTCGAAATCGGTGGACTTGGTGCGCACGGTTGATGCAAGCTTGGAAAACGAAGAAACGACTATTGTGTTCAGCGGCGAGCGTTCGACGGTGGAACATACCGAGCCGACGCAGGCTTTGCTGGATGCAGCCGATGCCTATACGCCGCTGAGCGTGATGTATGACCTCGACCAAAACGATCCGCGCGGTATTTTGTCTGTGCGCGAGCATAATCCCATGTATCTTATGCCGGTCTGGTACAACAGCAGCCCCAACCGCCATCCGCATTCGCCTACGCGCGGCGTGGCCGACGATATCGTGTCGAAAGACCAGAAGCGTTTGGAAGCTAAAATGCAGGTATCGTTTAAAACCAAGCTGATGGAAGGCTTGTTTAAAACGCGTGCCGATGTTTGGTTTGGCTACACGCAGACTTCCAATTGGCAGGTGTGGAACCAGGGCGAAGGTTCTGCACCGTTCCGCAACAGCGATTACCAACCCGAGCTGTTTATTACCCAGCCGGTGAAGGCCGATTTGCCCGGCGGCGGCAAGCTGCGTGTGTTGGGCATGGGTTTTGTGCACCAGTCCAACGGCCAAAGCCGTCCGTTGTCGCGCTCGTGGAACCGTGTTTACGGCATGGCCGGTATGGAATGGGGCAAGTTGACCGTCATGCCGCGCGTGTGGGTGCGGGCGTTTGAGGAAAGCGGCGAAAAAGACGACAATCCCGATATCAGCGATTATATGGGTTATGGCGATTTGAAAGTGCAATACCGTTTCAACGACAAACAAACGCTTTCCACCACCATGCGCTACAACCCGAAAACCGGTAAGGGCGCGGTACAGGCGGGCTATACGTTCCCGCTGAAGGGCAGGCTTAAAGCTTATGTGCAGGGCTTCCACGGCTACGGCGACAGCCTGCTGGATTACAACCACAAGCAAAACGGCGTCGGTATCGGTTTGATGTTCAACGATTGGGACGGTTTCTAAAGCCGACGGATAGGGCAGTTGCAGATGCTTTCGGTTTTCAGACGGCCATTTGGCGGGCGGATGCTTCAATGTTGCGGATGCGCTTGCCGGGAAATATCGACAATCTGGGCGGTGAAGTTGAAAAATACTCGTTCCCCGCAGCCCAAGCGCGTATAATAAACCGTTTGGGCATTCGCACGGAGTAAGCGGAAAATGGCGAAAAATGCGTCTGAAGGCGGCGGTATCGCTAAAGCGTTGAAGAAATATCTGATTACCGGCATCTTGGTATGGCTGCCGATTGCCGTTACCGTGTGGGTGATTACCTACATTATTTCCGCATCCGATCAGTTGATTAATCTGCTGCCCGACCATTGGCAGCCAAAATATTTCTGGGGCTTCAATATCCCCGGTCTCGGCGTGATTATGGCGGTGGTGGTGCTGTTTGTGACCGGCCTGTTTGGTGCCAACGTATTGGGCAAGCGCATCATCGGCGCGTGGGATGCCTTGCTCGGCCGCATTCCGGTGGTCAAGTCGATTTATTCCAGCGTTAAGAAAGTATCCGAGTCGCTGCTTTCCGATTCGCGCCAATCGTTTAAAACGCCCGTATTGGTGCCGTTTCCCCAACCTGATATCTGGACCTTGGGGTTTGTGTCGGGCAATATTCCTGTTGTGGTGGCCGATGCGCTGGATGGGGCGGAATATGTGTCGGTGTATGTGCCGACCACGCCTAATCCGACCGGCGGCTATTATGTTATGGTCAAGCGCAGCGACATCCGAGAGCTTGATATGAGCGTCGACGATGCGCTTAAATATGTGATTTCATTGGGCATGGTGCTGCCCGAAGAGCGCCCGAAAATCCAGGCGGGGCTGTTTGAATCCTTGCCGTCCGAAGCATCCGATATGCCTTCAGACGGCCTGAAATAACCAAAATCCACTTCAATATCCGAAATATCCAAGGGATGATTTTTTATGCGTACCAACTACTGTGGCTTGATTGACGAGCAATATTTAGACCAAACCGTAACCGTAAAAGGCTGGGTACACCGCCGACGCGACCACGGCGGCGTGATTTTCATCGACTTGCGCGACCGTGAAGGCATCGTGCAGGTGGTAATCGACCCCGACACCCCCGAAGCGTTTGCCACTGCCGATTCCGCCCGCAGCGAATTCGTATTGAGCATCAGCGGCCGCGTACGCAACCGCCCCGAAGGCACCACCAACGACAAAATGGTGTCCGGCAAAATCGAAATTCTGGCCAAAGAAATCGAAATCCTCAATGCCGCCGCCACGCCGCCGTTCCAAATCGACGATGAAAACATCAGCGAAAACGTGCGCCTGCAAAACCGCGTCATCGACCTGCGCCGTCCGGTGATGCAAAACAATCTGAAACTGCGCTACAAAGTCGCCATGGGCGTGCGCCGTTACCTCGACGAGCAAGGCTTTATCGACATCGAAACGCCGATGCTGACCCGCTCCACCCCCGAAGGTGCGCGCGATTATCTCGTGCCCAGCCGCGTGCATCCGGGCGAATTTTTCGCTTTGCCGCAATCGCCGCAGCTGTTCAAACAATTGCTGATGGTGGCCGGTTTCGACCGCTACTACCAAATCACCAAATGCTTCCGTGACGAAGATTTGCGTGCCGACCGCCAGCCCGAATTTACCCAAATCGACTTGGAAACCTCATTCCTCGGCGAAGACGAAATCATGGACATCACCGAAGGCATGGCTAAAAAAGTGTTCAAAGACGCACTGGGCGTGGATTTGGGCGACTTCCCGCGTATGCCTTTCTCTGAAGCCATGTTCTACTACGGCTCCGACAAACCCGATTTGCGCGTGGATTTGAAATTCACCGAGCTGACCGACTTGATGAAAACGGAAGAATTCAAAGTATTCCGTGGCGCAGCCGACATGAAAGGCGGCCGCGTGGTGGCCTTGCGCGTGCCCGGCGGCGCGAAACTGTCCCGCAAAGACATCGACGAATACACCAAATTTGTCGGTATCTACGGCGCCAAAGGCTTGGCCTACATCAAAGTGAACGACGTTACCAACCTTTCCAACGGCGAAGACAGCGGCCTGCAAAGCCCGATTGTGAAATTCCTGTCTGAAAACGCGCTGAAAGAAATCATCGCCCAAACCGGCGCGCAAAACGGCGACATCATCTTCTTCGGCGCGGATAAAGCCAAAGTGGTGAACGAAGCCATCGGCGCGCTGCGCATCAAAATCGGCCACGAACACGGCGCGGAAAACGGCTACTTCACCAACGAATGGCGTCCGCTGTGGGTGGTGGATTTCCCGATGTTTGAATACGACGAAGAAAACAACCGCTACGCCGCCATGCACCACCCCTTCA